>NZ_JANCPI010000017.1:0-49043 GCF_024295435.1 Streptococcus sp. CF7_Ac1-8
CAAGCTAAGTCAACTGGAACAACGTCAGTAGACTCAGTCACTCCAACAGCGCAAGCAAAACCTGCAGCGAAGCAAGCAATAGATGATGCCCTAAAAGCTAAGAACGATGAGATTGATGCTCGCACAGACTTAACAGACGAAGAGAAAACCGTGGCTAAGGCTGAAGCAAAATCGAAAGCTGATGCAGCGAAAGCAGCCATCGATAATGCCACAACCAACTCAGAAGTCGACCAAGCTAAGTCAACTGGAACAATGTCAGTAGACTCAGTCACTCCAACAGCGCAAGCAAAACCTGCAGCTAAGCAAGCAATAGCTGATGCCCTAAAAGCTAAGAACGATGAGATTGATGCTCGCACAGACTTAACAGACGAAGAGAAAACCGTGGCTAAGGCTGAAGCGAAAGCCAAAGCTGATGCAGCAAAAGCAGCCATCGATAATGCCACAACCAACTCAGAAGTCGACCAAGCTAAGTCAACTGGTATTGAAGAAGTGAACTCAGTCAATCCGATTGCACAAATTAGACCGGCAGTTGGAGCAAGTGCTGGAGTTCATGTAAACTCAGCTAATCCAACTTCTAAAGAAAAACCACAGGAAAAACAAGCAATAGACCAAGTATTGAAAACTGATGAAGCCAAAGCTAAAGTGAAAGATAGTGTAGCATTTCCTATCTCACAACTTGAAAATGAGAATCAGCAAGTAGCTACTAATCAGCGTGTAGTGGCTAGAGAATTGCCAAATACAGGCACAACAGAATCCATAACGGCAATGGTTGCAGCAGCAGCTAGTGCAATACTTGGTTTTGGTCTTATTGCTCGTCGTCGAAAAGAAGATGAAGAAGATAAATTAGAAAATCAATAACGATTTCTAAAGGTCGCAACTCCTTTTTTGAGACTAAGTGGATAATATTATTCTTAAAACTCTCCTAGAGCAAAATAGCTACTAGGAGAGTTTTTTCTCTAACCAGAAGATACGTGACGGGACTAAAGATAATCTCATCTGCTTTGCGGATGAGGGTTTTCTTATTTTGTGCTATACTTAAGGTATGCATAGAAAAACAGTAATTGATTTTAGAGCTTTGGGGGAGAGATACACCTTTACCCAGCCTATTAAAGAGTTGAAAACGAGAAATGTAGTAGAAGTGGTAGATTTGCTGGCACAAGTGGAAAGCTACCAAGAGCAAGGCTACTATGTGGTGGGCTATGTCAGCTATGAGGCTGCACCTGCTTTTGAGGAGAAATTAGCAGTTCATAAAGCTCCTTTATTGGCAGAGTACCTGCTTTATTTTACAGTTCATGATAGGGTAGAAACATCCCCTATTCCTCTGACTTATGATGAGGTTGATTTACCTTCAAATTGGCAGGAAGTGACGTCCTCAGAGGATTATGAAAAGGCGATTGCTCAGATTCACCATCATTTGCGGCAGGGTGACACCTATCAGGTCAACTACACTGTCCAACTCAAACAGGACTTGAGTGCCAATCCTTTTGCCATCTACAATCGTATGGTGGTAGAGCAGGAGGCGGGCTACAATGCCTATGTTGATCATGATGAAATGGCAGTGATTTCCATGAGCCCAGAGCTCTTTTTTGAGCAAAATGACCGCGAGTTGACAACGCGACCAATGAAGGGAACAACTCAGCGTGGCGTGACCGACAAAGAAGACTTGGAGCAGGCCAGTTGGTTGGAACAGGACCCAAAAAATCGCTCTGAAAACATGATGATTGTGGATCTCTTGCGCAATGATATGAACCGTATTTCTGAAGTGGGGAGTGAGCATGTGGAGCGTCTGTGTCAGGTAGAGCAGTATTCAACTGTTTGGCAGATGACTTCGACCATCAAGAGTCGGTTGCGAGCAGATGTGGACTTGGTTACCATTTTTCGCTCTCTCTTTCCTTGTGGATCCATCACAGGAGCTCCTAAGATAGCGACTATGGAAATTATTAAGGAGTTGGAACCACAACCGCGTGGAGTCTACTGTGGAACGATTGGTCTTTTACTTCCAAATGGGCGACGGATTTTTAATGTGGCCATTCGGACCATTCAACTGCATCAAGGCAAAGCCATCTATGGAGTGGGTGGTGGCATTACTTGGGATAGCACTTGGGAATCTGAATACCGCGAGGTTCATCAAAAGGCAGCTGTTCTCTATCGTAAACAAGCTCGTTTCCAACTGATTACGACTGGAAAAATCAGTCAGAAGAACTTGTTGTTTGAAGAACAACATTTGGAAAGACTGAGAACAGCTAGTCGGTATTTTGCTTTTCCTTTTGATGTAGAAGACTTGAAACAAAAGATAGAGGAAGAGTGTCAGGCTTGTGACATTAATCAAGACTACCGCTTGCGAATTAGCCTTAGCAAATCTGGAGAGATAGCAGTTGATTGTCAAGCATTGGAATCTCTCAGTCCGACCTTCTGCCAAGCAAAACTTTGCCTTCAGGAAGCAAATTTGCAACAAGCCTTTACCTACTTTAAAACCACTCACCGACCGCATTTGAATTTAGGAAAACACGAGAAGATTTACCACAATATAAGAGGAGAATTACTTGAAACCTCTATTGGAAATTTGGTTCTGAAAATCGCTGGGAAACTCTACACACCGTCTATCCGACTTGGAATCTTGCCAGGAATTTACCGTCAGCATTTACTAGAAACAGGACAGATAGAAGAGAAAGTCTTGACCTTGGCAGATTTAACCCAAGCAGAAGCTATTTACGGCTGTAATGCCGTGAGAGGTTTGTATGAGTTAATCTTACAGGAGGAGTAGATGAAACTGATATTTTTACACGGCTTAGGGCAGTCAGCAGAGTCTTGGAAAGAAGTTCGGGATTTACTGACAGATTATCCTTCTGAGGCTATCGAGTTATTTTTTTCTGAAGTTAACAGCTATCAAAAAGTCAAGGAGAGAGTTTATCAGCACCTAGCTCAAGAGACAGAACCTTTTGTTTTGATTGGATTGTCCTTAGGTGCTGCCCTGGCACTAGAACTTTCCAGTTATGATTTACCAAATCTTCGAGCTTTGGTTCTGTCAGGATGCCCGCTAAAATTATCAGGGAATATCCTATTTTATGTTCAGTTGCTGATATTTAAATTACTTCCCAAAAGGGTATTTGAAAAACAGGGAGCAGACAAAGCTCTTATGGTCGGAGTTTCTGAGGAATTGAAGACACTTGATTTAACTGATATATCAAGAACTTGTCCTTATCCAACCTTACTAATTTGTGGCAGCAAAGATAAACCGAATCTTAATTCTATGAGAAGTCTTCATAAACTAATATCAGAATCTCAATTTCAGATTATACCAGATGGTCCTCATGTCTTGAATAAGGCTAAACCAAAAGAGTTTGCTGAACAGATTAAACCTTTCCTTGAATTGCTGAAATAAGTTTGATAAAATAATAGTGAAATCGATAACATCGTTATAGGAGAAAGAAATGAATAAACGTCTATTTTTAAAAATGAGTCTGGCTACCTTGCCAGTTTTAGCCTTGTTTTCACAACCTGTGTTAGCAGAAGAAAACATTCATTTTTCTAGTTGTAAAGAAGCTTGGGCGAATGGATACGTAGATATTCACGAGGGAGAACCTGGTTATTCTGCCAAGTTAGACCGTGATCATGATGGTGTGGCTTGCGAATTGAAAAATGCTCCTAAGGGTGCTTTTAAAGCAAAACAAGCGGCTACAACTCAAACCGATACAACTTCATCCACAGCAAGTGGTTGGGTTAAGCAGGACGGTTCTTGGTACTATTTTGACGGAAATGGAAATCCAGTGAAAAATGCATGGCAGGGAAGCTATTACCTGAAAGCTGATGGTAAAATGGCACAGAGTGAATGGATTTATGACTCTTCTTATCAAGCGTGGTATTATTTGAAATCAGATGGTTCCTATGCAAAGAATGCATGGCAAGGTGCTTATTACCTTAAATCAAACGGTAAAATGGCACAAGGTGAGTGGGTTTATGACTCTTCTTATCAAGCCTGGTATTACTTGAAATCAGATGGTTCATACGCTCGCAATACATGGCAAGGCAATTACTATTTGAAATCAGATGGCAAAATGGCTAAAAATGAGAGAGTTGATGGAGGTCGTTACTATGTAGATGCTTCAGGTCTCTGGAAACCATAAGTCAGGATAAAATTCAGAAATCTAATGCAAACCTTTGCATAAACGATTAGTTTTTGTTATACTATATCTGTAAGCATTTTCAATTAATTCATAATGAAAAAGGAGAATATGATGAGTCAAAAGATTATTGGGATTGACCTTGGTGGAACTTCTATCAAATTTGCAATCTTGACAACAGCAGGAGAAATCCAAGAAAAGTGGTCTATCAAGACCAACATTTTGGATGAGGGAAGTCATATCGTTGATGATATGATTGAGTCTATTCAACATCGTTTGAACTTGCTTGGATTGGCAGCAGCAGACTTCAAAGGTATTGGAATGGGTTCACCAGGTGTGGTTGACCGTGAAAAAGGAACTGTTATTGGTGCCTACAACTTGAACTGGAAAACCCTTCAACCAATCAAAGAAAAGATTGAAAAAGCCTTGGGCATTCCATTTTTCATCGATAATGATGCCAACGTAGCTGCTCTTGGTGAACGTTGGATGGGGGCTGGTGACAACCAACCCGACGTTGTCTTTATGACACTTGGTACAGGTGTTGGTGGCGGTATCGTCGCAGAAGGCAAATTGCTTCACGGTGTTGCTGGTGCAGCAGGTGAGCTTGGCCACATCACTGTTGACTTTGACCAACCAATCG
The DNA here is from genome assembly GCF_024295435.1 of Streptococcus sp. CF7_Ac1-8. Lineage (GTDB taxonomy): Bacteria > Bacillota > Bacilli > Lactobacillales > Streptococcaceae > Streptococcus > Streptococcus mitis_AP. Next base: position 4,762 of record NZ_JANCPI010000017.1, read on the forward strand.
CATGTACTTGTGGTAAAAAAGGCTGCCTTGAGACAGTTGCTTCAGCAACAGGTATTGTCAACTTGACTCGTCGCTATGCCGATGAATACGAAGGCGATGCAGCCTTGAAACGCTTGATTGATAATGGAGAAGAAGTGACTGCTAAGACTGTCTTTGACCTTGCAAAAGAAGGGGACGACCTTGCATTGATCGTTTACCGTAACTTCTCACGTTACTTGGGAATTGCTTGTGCCAACATCGGTTCAATCCTAAACCCATCAACAATCGTAATCGGTGGTGGTGTGTCAGCCGCAGGAGAATTCCTCCTACAAGGTGTTCAAAAAGTCTACGATGAAAATACTTTCCCACAAGTACGCACATCTACTAAATTAGCTCTTGCAACTCTAGGAAATGACGCTGGGGTTATCGGAGCAGCATCACTTGTATTGCAATAAAATAATAAAAGGGGGAAAAATGCTAACCTAGAGTTAGTAATGTTCCTCTTTTCTTTTTTATGCTATACTAGTTAGGAAATAAATGAGGTGAGAGTAAATGACAAAAGCAGATACGATTTTTAAAGAAAATATTGAACGAATCCTCAAAGACGGTGTCTTTTCTGAGCAGGCTCGTCCCAAGTACAAGGATGGGACCGTTGCCAATTCCAAGTATGTAACGGGTGCCTTTGCAGAGTATGACTTGGCAAAAGGAGAATTCCCCATTACAACCTTGCGTCCTATCGCTATCAAATCCGCCATTAAGGAAGTTCTCTGGATTTACCAAGATCAGTCAAATAGCCTAGAGGTGCTAAATAGCAAGTACAATGTTCACTACTGGAATGACTGGGAAGTGGAAAATACAGGAACCATCGGTGAGCGCTATGGTGCTATTGTTAAGAAACACGATATTATCAATAAGCTTCTCAAACAGTTGGAAGCCAACCCTTGGAACCGCCGAAATATCATCTCCCTCTGGGATTACCAAGCTTTCGAAGAAACAGATGGGCTACTCCCATGCGCCTTTCAGACCATGTTTGATGTTCGCCGTGTAGATGGGGAGATCTATCTGGATGCGACTTTGACTCAGCGTTCGAATGACATGCTAGTAGCCCACCACATCAATGCTATGCAGTATGTGGCTCTTCAAATGATGATTGCCAAGCATTTTGGCTGGAAGGTTGGAAAGTTCTTCTACTTTATCAACAACCTCCATATCTATGACAATCAATTTGAACAAGCTCAGGAATTGCTTCGTCGTGAACCGTCAAACTGCCAACCACGTTTGGTTTTAAATGTGCCAGATAAGACCAATTTCTTTGATATCAAAGCAGAGGATTTTGAGTTAGTGGATTATGCCCCTGTCAAACCACAGTTGAAGTTTGACCTGGCTATTTAAAAGAATAGAAAAAGAAGTTGAGAAAATAAATCCCAACTTCTTTTATTTCTTAACGTGATACGCGGCGGCGAGCTGCTTTTTTACGGTTTTCTTCGATGAAAGCTGCTTTTTGCTCTTCTGGTTCAATCACTTTCTTTTTAAATGCGTATACTGCACCTGCAACTGCAGCGACAGTTCCTGCGACACCTGTTACAAGACCTTTAGCGAATCCTTTAGCCATGAGTCTTCCTCCTTTATATTCTCAATCAGCCAGCCTCCTCAAGAGGTCACATTTTTCTGACTGACCTTTTTGTGTTATAATAATAGTAACGAAAAAATGGGAATTTTTCAAGGAAAAAAGATGAAAACAAAAATAATTGTGATTGTTGGACCGACTGCAGTTGGAAAGACGGCTCTAGCCATTGAAGTGGCCAAGCGTTTTAATGGCGAAGTGGTTAGTGGAGATAGCCAGCAAGTCTATCGAGGACTTGATATTGGGACGGCCAAGGCTAGTCCAGAAGAGCAGGCAGCTGTTCCTCATCATTTAATCGATGTTAGAGAGGTAACCGAGTCTTACTCGGCTTTTGATTTTGTTTCAGAAGCTAAGATGGCTATTGAGGATATTCACAGTCGTGGCAAGCTTGCCATTATCGCTGGTGGAACAGGGCTTTACATACAGAGTCTACTAGAAGGATATCATCTCGGTGGAGAGACACCACATGAGGAAATTTTAGCTTACCGAGCTAGTTTAGAACCTTTTTCAGATGAGGAGTTAGCCCATCTGGTAGAGCAAGCAGGTCTTGAAATTCCCCAGTTTAATCGTCGTCGTGCTATGCGTGCCTTGGAAATCGCCCATTTTGGTCAGGATTTGGAAAATCAAGAGACCTTGTATGAACCATTGATTATCTGCTTGGATGATGAACGCAGTCATCTTTATGAGCGTATCAATCGCCGAGTAGATCTAATGTTTGAGGCTGGGCTTTTGGATGAGGCCAAGTGGCTCTTTGACCATTATCCAGATGTGCAGGCTGCTAAAGGAATTGGCTACAAGGAACTCTTTCCTTATTTCCGTGGAGAGCAAACCTTGGAGGAAGCTAGTGAGAGTCTCAAACAGGCGACTCGTCGTTTTGCCAAGCGTCAGTTGACCTGGTTCCGTAATCGCATGCAGGTCACCTTTTATCAGATTGGAGAATCTGGTGTACAAGACCGCATTTTAAGCCAGATAGAGGAGTTTTTAGATGATTGAAACGGAGAAAAAAGAGGAACGCGTCCTGCTCATCGGTGTGGAATTACAGGGTATGGACAATTTTGACCTCTCCATGGAAGAATTGACCAGTCTAGCTAAGACTGCTGGGGCAGTCGTTGTAGATAGCTACAGACAAAAACGTGAAAAATATGATTCCAAGACCTTCGTCGGCTCTGGTAAGTTAGAAGAAATTGCGCTTATGGTGGATGCAGAAGAAATTACCACTGTCATCGTCAACAACCGTTTAACTCCACGGCAAAATGTTAATCTAGAGGAAGTTCTGGGTGTTAAGGTCATTGACCGTATGCAGTTGATTTTGGATATCTTTGCCATGCGAGCTCGAAGCCATGAAGGGAAGCTCCAAGTCCACCTAGCCCAGCTCAAATATCTCTTGCCTCGCTTGGTTGGTCAGGGAATCATGCTCAGCCGTCAGGCAGGGGGAATTGGTTCCCGTGGACCTGGTGAAAGCCAGCTGGAGCTGAACCGTCGTAGCGTTCGCAACCAGATCACGGATATCGAGCGCCAGCTCAAGGTTGTTGAGAAAAATCGGGCGACTGTCAGAGAAAAACGTCTGGAGTCCAGCACTTTTAAGATTGGTTTGATTGGTTATACCAATGCTGGGAAGTCAACTATCATGAACACTTTGACCAGTAAGACCCAGTATGAAGCAGACGAGCTCTTTGCGACTTTGGATGCGACGACTAAGAGTATCCATCTGGGGGGTAATCTCCAAGTAACTTTGACAGATACCGTGGGCTTCATCCAAGATTTACCGACAGAGTTGGTGTCTAGTTTCAAGTCAACCTTGGAAGAAAGCAAGCATGTGGACCTTCTGGTTCATGTCATTGATGCCAGCAATCCTTACCACGAGGAGCATGAAAAAACAGTCCTGTCCATCATGAAAGATTTGGAAATGGAAGATATTCCTCGCCTGACCCTTTATAATAAAGCGGATTTGGTGGAGAATTTTATGCCGACCCAAACACCTTATGCTCTGATTTCTGCTAAGTCTGAGGATAGTCGTGAAAATTTGCAGGCACTATTTTTAGAGAAAATCAAGGATATTTTTGAATTCTTTACCCTGCGCGTGCCTTTTTCAAAATCTTACAAGATTCATGATTTAGAAAGTGTTGCGATTTTGGAAGAACGTGATTATCAGGATGACGGTGAAGTGATTACAGGCTACATTTCTGAGAAAAACAAATGGAGGTTAGAAGAATTTTATGACTGATATCAAAACCTTGGCTCTAAAATATGGGGGCTATACAAGTCTAGATAAGGTCTATCTGGATCAACTTCTAGCTGGTAAAGCAGAGCAAGAGCAGTTGGCACTGATCACTCCTCCGCCTAGCGTGGTCAATGCTTACTTTGCAGAACTATATCAGAAAAAGAGTCCTGAGGCTGCGACGGATTATTTTGCGGAACTCAGTCAGGAGCTGAATCTCTACAACGCTGAGCCAAGTTTCACCTTAGAAAATAAGCCTTTTGTTCGGCTTAATCTGTCTGGTAAATCCTTTGGTTTTTGTTATGAGAGTGAGGGTCTTGGTCGGATTTTCTCTGAAAATAAAGAGGTAATCTCGGATGACTTACTCTTTGAAATTGCGCAAATTTTCCCTCATCAGCTAGTATTTGAGGAGTCTGGCAAGATTTACATGAAGGATGTCGGGGACGAGGAAGTTGTTAGTGTGGAAAATCTCACAGCTTTGACTGATTTGGAAAGCTTGGCTGACGGTCGTAAGCGTCTCAAAGGCTACAGCCAAGAGGATTTACTGCAAGAAGCTAGAGCTTTTTCTGGCAAGCGCTATTTCCGATCGGAAAACCGCACAGCCATGTTATATATTGATTAATTAGAAAGTATCGAATGGATATTCAATTTTTAGGAACGGGGGCAGGTCAGCCCTCTAAAGCCCGCAATGTTTCCAGTCTCGCCCTGAAACTCTTGGACGAGATTAACGAAGTTTGGCTCTTTGACTGTGGAGAAGGTACGCAAAATCGCATTCTTGAAACCACAATTCGACCACGTAAGGTCAGCAGAATCTTTATCACTCACTTGCATGGAGACCATATCTTTGGCTTACCAGGTTTTCTTTCTAGCCGTGCCTTTCAGGCCAATGAAGAGCAGACAGATTTGGAAATTTATGGACCGCAAGGGATTAAGTCCTTTGTCTTAACCAGCCTTCGTGTGTCAGGTTCGCGCCTGCCCTACCGTATTCATTTTCATGAGTTTGATCAAGATTCTTTAGGGAAAATCCTTGAAACCGATAAATTCACAGTGTATGCAGAGGAGCTGGACCACACTATTTTCTGTGTTGGTTATCGTGTCATGCAAAAGGATTTGGAAGGAACGCTTGATGCTGAAAAACTCAAGGCTGCTGGTGTCCCATTTGGCCCACTTTTTGGGAAAATCAAGAACGGCCAGGATGTTGTTTTGGAAGACGGAACTGAAATCAAGGCAGCAGACTATATCTCAGCTCCACGTCCAGGTAAAATTATCACTATTTTAGGAGACACTCGAAAAACGGATGCCAGTGTGCGTCTGGCTGTTAATGCAGATGTCCTGGTCCATGAATCCACTTATGGCAAGGGAGATGAGAAAATTGCTCGTAACCATGGTCACTCAACCAATATGCAGGCAGCACAGGTTGCAGTAGAAGCAGGTGCCAAACGCCTCTTACTCAACCACATCAGTGCTCGTTTCCTCTCAAAAGATATCAGCAAGCTCAAGAAAGATGCGGCTAGTGTCTTTGAAAATGTCCATGTGGTCAAAGACTTGGAAGAAGTGGAAATCTAAAAGATTGAGAAAGGAACAGTATGCCTACTATTCTCATTACTGGAGCTAGCGGTGGTCTAGCCCAAGAAATGGTCAAACTCCTGCCAAATGACCAACTCATCTTGCTTGGTCGAAATAAGGAAAAATTAGCTCAACTCTATGGAAACCATCCCCATGCAGAATTGATGGAAATCGATATTACCGATGACTCAGCCATAGAAACTCTGGTAGCAGACCTTTATCATCGCTACGGCAGGATTGATGTCTTGATAAACAACGCTGGTTACGGGATCTTTGAGGAATTTGACCAGATTTCCGACCAAGATATTCATCAGATGTTCGAGGTCAATACTTTTGCCCTGATGAATCTATCTCGACGCCTTGCAGCTCGTATGAAGGAAAGCCGAAAAGGTCATATCATTAATATCGTCAGCATGGCAGGTTTGATTGCTACTGGCAAGTCCAGTCTCTACTCAGCGACCAAGTTCGCGGCTATTGGTTTTTCAAATGCTCTGCGCCTCGAACTCATGCCTTATGGTGTTTATGTAACGACGGTCAATCCAGGACCAATCCGAACAGGATTTTTCGACCAAGCCGACCCAGATGGTACCTATCTCAAGTCGGTTGAACGCTTCCTGTTGAAACCAGATGCAGTGGCTAAAAAGATTGTCAAGATTATAGGAAAAAACAAACGAGAACTCAATCTACCGATGTTGTTGAACCTAGCTCATAAGTTTTATACCCTTTTTCCCAAGCTAGCTGATAAGTTGGCAGGGGAGACTTTTAATTATAAGTAAAAAGAACCAATATGCAGGTTGTTGCTAGCCTACATATTGGTTCTTATTATTTCTCAATTATCAAACTGGACTTCTTCTAGTAGATAGTCGATAAAGCGTTCGCCCATCTTAGATAGGCTGGTTTTCTCATGCTGAATGTAGACCAGCTCGATAGGGTCATCAATATCTAGTGGGATAGAAACGATATTGTCTCCGTTGAGGTTACTGTTCAAAATCCCTGTCGCAATGGTATAACCATCCAAACCAATCAAGAGATTAAAGAGGGTAGCACGGTCGCTGACTACGATAGATTTTTTGTGGTATTCCTGCGAGAGAATCTCTTCTGAAAAGTAGAAGGAGTTGTGAGTTCCTTGATCATAGCTGAGGTAAGGGAAGTTTTCCAAATCAGATAGTTTGACCTTATCTTTCTTTGCCAGAGGATTGGTCTTGCTGACAAAGATATGCGGTTGGGCGGTAAAGAGATGATGAGCCAGCAGGTGGTTGTCATCCAGCATTTTGGTTAAAACATCACGGTTGTAGCTGTTAAAAAATAGGACACCGACCTCACTACGGAAGTTCTTGACGTCGTCGATAATCTCCCAAGTCCGAGTTTCACGAAGGAAGAGTTCGTATTTCTCCATATCACTTTTCTTGAGCAAAGAGACAAAGGCATTGACTACAAAGGCATAGTGTTGAGAGGAAACGCTAAAAAGTTCGCGGTGGGCGACAGGATTTTTATAGCGTTCTTCCAGAAGCTGGGTTTGCTCGACAACTTGACGGGCATAAGAGAGAAACTCCATCCCATCACGGGTCAAGGTGATTCCCTTGGGATTGCGGATAAAGATCTCAATACCCATTTCATTTTCCAAATCTCTTACTGCATTGGAAAGACTAGGTTGAGTGATAAAGAGTTGCTTGGCTGCCTCATTCATGGAGCCAGTTTCGACGATTTTGATAATATAATGTAATTGTTGAATTCTCATGTTTTTATTGTACCACACTTGCGTCAGAATCGCCAAAGAAGATAGGAAAATCAGGAGTATTGTGTGGGTCTCTTCTTGAAAAAAACACAAAAATTTGCTAGAATGAGTCTTATGAAAACATTCTATGATGTGCAGCAATTCCTCAAACGATTTGGTATTATTGTTTACATGGGAAAACGCTTATATGATATTGAACTGATGAAGTTGGAACTCTCTCGGATTTACGATGCAGGGTTGATGGACAAATTAGACTATCTAGAAGCAGAAGCGGTTCTTCGCAGAGAGCACAAGGTAGAATTGGATTATATTGAGAAAAATGGAGAAATGAACTAATGGTTACTTGGATTTTGTGGGCATTTATACTAGCAATGTTGGCATGGATGGGCTTTAATTATCTTCGTATTCGCCGTGCGGCTAAAATTGTGGACAATGAGGAATTTGAAGCCTTGATTCGTACGGGTCAATTGATTGATTTGCGCGACCCAGCTGAATTTCACAGAAAGCATATCCTTGGTGCACGCAATATCCCTTCAAGTCAGTTGAAGACTAGTCTTGCAGCCCTTCGTAAGGATAAACCTGTCCTTCTTTACGAAAACCAACGTGCGCAGCGTGTCACAAATGCGGCCCTTTACTTGAAAAAACAAGGTTTTTCTGAGATTTATATCCTTTCTTATGGTTTGGATTCTTGGAGAGGGAAAGTCAAAGTTGAGAAATAAGAAAATGAGCTTGGATGTTTCCGAGCTCATTTTTTAACCACTTTTTCTAAGAAATTCACGAATACTTGCTAACTCTTCTGAGTTTAAGGGACGATAGTCTCCTTCTTGAAGATTATCATCCAAGTTACAAGGTCCAAAATGGGTGCGCTTGAGGGAGGTCACCTTAACACCAACCGAGAGGAACATTTTCTTAACCTGGTGAAATTTCCCTTCTGAAATAGTGATAGAGGCTTGACTGAGGGAAGGACTTGCAGATAGAATCTCTAGTCTTGCAGCTTTACAGACAGTGCCATCTAAAAAGACAATTCCTTTTTGAAATGCTTGGATATGGTCAGGTGTCAGAAGTCCATTAACCTCAACTCGATAAGTCTTATCGACATGATACTGGGGATGGAGGAGCTGAAAGCCCAAGGGACCGTTGTCAGTCAAGAGAAGGAGTCCTGTCGTATCTCGGTCCAGTCGGCCGACGGCATAGAGCTTGTCAGACTGGATGTCAGGCGGAAGGAGGTCCATGACGGTTGAAAGTTTCTTGTCTTTGTTGGCTGTAACGACACCAGCAGGCTTATGAAGCATAAGGTAGGTGTGTTCATAGCCTTGAATGATACGGTCCTGAAAAAGGAGTTTTTGTAGTCCTGTATCGATATTTTGGGCTAGGGAGCGGGCTGGGCAACCATCGACGAGAATGTCCCCTTTGAGTAAGGCTTGTTTCATGGCCTTTCGGCTAACTTTTTCTTGGGCTAATAAATTATCTAAACGCATACCTGCCTATCTTATCATAAGTCGTTTGCTTTGAAAAGGCTTGACATGAAAAGAAAAGCGGAGTGAAAACATTTACACTTGCTTGAATTATGTTATTTACTTGAAATTATGGTATAATCGTTCAGTTAGAAAATAAATTTTGAATATTATAGAGGAAATCATGACAAAACTTAGAGAAGATATCCGTAACATTGCGATTATCGCCCACGTTGACCACGGTAAAACAACCCTCGTTGACGAATTATTGAAACAATCAGAAACGCTTGATGCACGCACTGAATTGGCAGAGCGTGCTATGGACTCAAACGATATCGAAAAAGAGCGTGGAATTACCATCCTTGCTAAAAATACAGCTGTTGCCTATAACGGAACTCGTATCAATATCATGGACACACCAGGACACGCGGACTTCGGTGGAGAAGTTGAGCGTATCATGAAAATGGTTGACGGTGTTGTCTTAGTCGTAGATGCCTACGAAGGAACAATGCCACAAACTCGTTTCGTATTGAAAAAAGCCTTGGAACAAGACCTTGTCCCAATCGTGGTTGTCAACAAAATCGATAAACCATCAGCTCGCCCAGCAGAAGTAGTGGACGAAGTCTTGGAACTTTTCATCGAGCTTGGTGCAGATGACGACCAGCTTGACTTCCCAGTGGTGTATGCTTCAGCGATCAATGGAACTTCTTCATTGTCAGATGATCCAGCTGACCAAGAAGCTACTATGGCACCAATCTTTGACACGATTATCGACCATATCCCAGCTCCAGTAGATAACTCAGATGAGCCTTTGCAGTTCCAAGTATCACTTTTGGACTACAATGACTTCGTTGGTCGTATCGGTATCGGTCGTGTCTTCCGTGGTACTGTTAAGGTTGGGGACCAAGTTACCCTTTCTAAACTTGATGGTACAACTAAAAACTTCCGTGTTACAAAACTCTTCGGTTTCTTTGGTTTGGAACGTCGTGAAATCCAAGAAGCAAAAGCAGGTGACTTGATTGCCGTTTCAGGTATGGAAGATATCTTTGTCGGTGAAACAATCACTCCGACAGATGCAGTTGAAGCTCTTCCAATCCTACACATCGATGAGCCAACACTTCAAATGACTTTCTTGGTCAACAACTCACCATTTGCTGGTAAAGAAGGTAAATGGGTGACTTCTCGTAAGGTGGAAGAACGCTTGCAGGCCGAATTGCAAACAGACGTTTCCCTTCGTGTTGATCCAACTGATTCACCAGATAAATGGACTGTTTCAGGACGTGGAGAATTGCACTTGTCAATCCTTATCGAGACAATGCGTCGTGAGGGATATGAACTTCAAGTATCTCGTCCAGAGGTTATCGTAAAAGAAATCGACGGTGTTAAATGTGAACCATTTGAACGTGTTCAAATCGACACTCCAGAAGAATACCAAGGGTCTGTTATCCAAAGCCTTTCTGAACGTAAGGGTGAAATGTTGGATATGATTTCAACTGGTAATGGTCAAACTCGTTTGGTCTTCCTTGTTCCAGCGCGTGGTTTGATTGGATACTCAACTGAGTTCTTGTCAATGACTCGTGGTTACGGTATCATGAACCATACCTTCGACCAATACTTGCCATTGATTCCAGGGGAAATTGGTGGTCGTCACCGTGGTGCCCTTGTTTCTATCGATGCTGGTAAGGCTACAACTTACTCAATCATGTCTATCGAAGAACGTGGTACAATCTTTGTCAACCCAGGTACTGAGGTTTATGAAGGAATGATCATCGGTGAAAACTCTCGTGAAAACGACTTGACAGTTAATATCACTAAGGCTAAACAAATGACTAACGTTCGTTCAGCTACTAAGGACCAAACAGCTGTTATCAAGACACCTCGTATCTTGACACTTGAAGAGTCTCTTGAGTTCTTGAACGACGATGAGTACATGGAAGTAACGCCTGAGTCTATCCGTTTGCGTAAACAAATCCTTAACAAGGCAGAGCGTGAGAAAGCTAACAAGAAGAAAAAATCAGCTGAATAAGAGCTAGAAAGAGATAAAAATGGTTTATTTAATCATAGGACTCCTCTTATTACTACTCTATGTATTTGCGACACCAGAAAGCATTAAAGGGACAGTCAATATCGTCCTTGTCGTCTTTGCTTTTGTAGCACTCTTGATTTTGCTGATGCTATCTGTTCTGCAAATCTTTCAGCTACCGACAGAATTCTTTATCGCAATCGCTATGCTCTTCCTAGCATACTTTAGCTTGCGAGATATTACCCTCATGTCGGTCCATAAAAGTAAAAGAAGATAAAAAGAGAGTTTTGGCTCTCTTTTTGCTTGTTAGAATGCTGAATCTGAGCATTTTCGTTTAGAATTATTTCCATAAAAATGGTAAAATAGTAAGAGTAGAAATGGAGTTCGAGACATGAAAGTAATAGATCAATTTAAAAATAAGAAAGTCCTTGTTTTAGGTTTGGCTAAGTCTGGTGAATCTGCAGCTCGTTTGTTGGACAAGCTAGGTGCCATTGTGACAGTAAATGATGGGAAGCCTTTCGAGGACAATCCAGCTGCGCAAAGTTTGCTGGAAGAAGGGATCAAGGTCGTTACAGGTGGCCATCCTTTGGAACTCTTGGATGAAGAGTTCGCCCTCATGGTGAAAAATCCAGGTATCCCTTACAGCAATCCCATGATTGAAAAGGCTTTGGCTAAGGGAATTCCAGTCTTGACTGAGGTGGAATTGGCTTACTTGATTTCAGAAGCGCCAATTATCGGTATCACAGGTTCGAACGGTAAAACAACCACAACGACTATGATTGGGGAAGTTCTGACTGCTGCTGGGCAACATGGTCTTTTATCAGGGAATATCGGCTATCCAGCTAGTCAAGTTGCCCAAACTGCGTCAGACAAGGACACTCTTGTCATGGAACTTTCTTCTTTCCAACTCATGGGCGTTCAAGAATTCCATCCTGAGATTGCAGTTATTACCAACCTCATGCCAACTCATATCGATTATCATGGTTCTTTTGAGGAATATGTAGCAGCCAAGTGGAATATCCAGAACAAGATGACAGTAGCTGATTTCCTTGTCTTGAACTTTAACCAAGACTTGGCAAAAGAATTAGCTACTAAAACACAAGCTACAGTTGTACCATTCTCAACACTTGAAAAGGTTGATGGAGCTTATCTGGAAGATGGTCAACTCTACTTCCGTGGGGAAGTTGTCATGGCAGCAAATGAAATCGGAGTTCCAGGTAGCCACAATGTGGAAAATGCCCTTGCGACTATTGCTGTAGCCAAGCTTCGTGGTGTGGATAACCAAACCATCAAAGAAACTCTTTCAGCCTTTGGAGGTGTCAAACACCGTCTCCAGTTTGTGGATGAAATCAAGGGTATCAAATTCTATAATGATAGTAAGTCAACCAATATCTTGGCTACTCAAAAAGCCTTGTCAGGATTTGACAACAGCAAGGTCGTCTTGATTGCAGGTGGTTTGGACCGTGGAAATGAGTTTGACGAATTGGTTCCAGATATTACTGGACTCAAGAAGATGGTCATCCTGGGTCAGTCTGCAGAACGTGTCAAACGGGCAGCAGATAAGGCTGGTGTGGCTTATGTGGATGCGACTGATATTGCAGATGCGACCCGCAAGGCCTATGAATTTGCGACCCAAGGAGATGTGGTTCTTCTTAGTCCTGCCAATGCCAGCTGGGATATGTATGCTAACTTTGAAGTACGTGGCGACCTCTTTATCGACACAGTAGCGGAGTTAAAGGAATAATATGAAAAAAATTGTCTTTACAGGTGGGGGGACGGTTGGACACGTTACCCTCAACCTTTTGTTAATGCCCAAGTTCATCGAAGATGGCTGGGAAGTCCACTATATAGGGGACAAGCGTGGTATCGAACACCAAGAAATCCTCAAGTCAGGTCTAGATGTCACCTTCCATTCCATTGCGACTGGAAAATTGCGTCGATATTTCTCTTGGCAAAATATGCTGGATGTATTTAAAGTTGGCTGGGGAATTGTCCAATCTCTCTTTATTATGTTGCGACTTCGTCCACAGGCCCTTTTTTCAAAGGGAGGCTTTGTCTCAGTACCGCCTGTTATCGCTGCGCGTGTGTCAGGAGTGCCAGTCTTTATTCACGAATCTGACCTGTCTATGGGCTTGGCCAATAAAATCGCCTATAAATTTGCGACGAAGATGTATTCAACCTTTGAGCAAGCTTCAAGTTTGTCTAAGGTTGAGCATGTGGGAGCAGTGACCAAGGTTTCAGATCAAAAAACTCCAGAACCAGATGAATTGGTGGATATTCAAACCCACTTTAATCCAAAATTGCCAACTGTATTGTTTGTTGGCGGTTCTGCAGGTGCTCGTGTCTTTAACCAATTGGTGACAGACCATAAGAAAGAACTGATAGAGCGCTACAATATTATCAATCTAACTGGAGATTCTAGTCTGAACGAGTTGAGCCAAAATCTTTTTCGTGTTGACTATGTGACCAACCTTTATCAACCCTTGATGGAATTGGCTGATATTGTTGTGACACGAGGTGGTGCCAATACGATTTTTGAACTCTTGGCCATGGCAAAATTGCATGTTATTGTGCCGCTTGGTCGTGAAGCTAGTCGTGGTGACCAGATTGAAAATGCAGCCTACTTTGTTAAGAAAGGCTATGCAGAAGAGCTTCAAGAAAGTGATTTGACCTTGGATAGTTTGGAAGAGAAGCTTTCTCACTTACTAAGTCACAAGGAAGATTACCAAGCCAAGATGAAGGCTTCCAAGGAATTGAAATCTCTAGCAGATTTTTATCAATTGTTGAAAAAAGATTTATCATAAGGAAAGTAAATGTCAAAAGATAAGAAAAATGAGGGAAAAGAAATCCTCGAAGAATTTAAAGAGTTATCAGAATGGCAGAAACGAAACCAAGAATATCTAAAAAAGAAGGCTGAAGAAGAGGCGGCCCTAGCTGAGAAGAAGGAAAAGGAAAGACAAGCACGAATGGCTTCAAAATCTGAAAAGTCAGATGCAACTGAGGACCAAGAGAGTGAATCTGATCCAAAAGACCCCAAAACAGCTAAGGATGATGCCAAAGAAAAAGTAGAAGAGTCAGAAGACGTCAAAAAAGAAGCAGCCAAAGAAGAACCAAAGTCTAAAAAGACAGAGAAAGAGGATAAACGGGATAAAAAAATAGAGAAAAAGCCTGTAAAGGAAAAACCGGTCAAACCGAAAATTCCAGGAGTTCATATCTTGCGAGCTCTAACGATTTTATTTCCAAGTCTGCTTTTATTGATTGTCTCTGCCTACTTACTCAGTCCTTATGCGACCATGAAGGATATCCGTATTGAGGGAACGGTGCAAACTACAGCTGATGATATTCGACAGGCTTCAGGCATTCAGGATTCGGATTATACGATTAACCTTCTGCTAGACAAGGCAAAATATGAAGAGCAGATCAAGTCTAATTATTGGGTGGAATCAGCTCAGCTTGTTTACCAATTTCCAACTAAGTTCACTATCAAGGTCAAGGAATACGATATTGTTGCCTACTATGTTTCTGGTGAAAATCATTATCCTATTCTTTCCAGTGGTCAGCTTGAGACCAGTGCTGTGAGCTTGGTCAGTCTGCCAGAAACTTATTTGTCTGTTCTCTTTAATGACAGTGAACAAATCAAGGCTTTTGTCTCAGAACTTTCTCAAATTAGTCCAGAACTCAAGGCGGCTATCCAAAAGGTGGAATTAGCCCCAAGCAAGGTAACTTCCGATTTAATTCGATTGACCATGAATGATTCGGACGAAGTCTTGGTTCCGCTTTCTGAAATGAGTAAGAAACTGCCTTATTACAGCAAGATTAAGCCTCAATTATCAGAACCGAGTGTGATTGACATGGAAGCTGGAATCTACAGCTACACTGTAGCGGATAAATTAATTATGGAGGCTGAGGAAAAAGCCAAAAAAGAGGCCGAAGAAGCTGAGAAGAAACTGAAAGAGGAAGAGAAGAAAAGACTGGAAGAACAGCAGAATAAACTCGAAGAAGAGAAGAAGAAGCTGGAGGAACAAAGCAATCAAAACCAAACGACCCAGCGCTCATCGCGTCGCTAGGCTTACCTTTTCTACTATAGCTCTTTAGTGACCATGTTTTTACTTGACAAGTGCTGGTAGAAATAATAGAATAGTAAAAAACCTTTAAAGCAGTCCAGAGAGGCAGCTAAGGTTAGACGGTGAAAGGGTGGAGACTACCCATTTTTCGTGGAACCTTGCTGTTGGCAGGTTCCTTTTTTCGTGGCTTCTGTTGCCCAGACTCTCTCACTAGCAAAGGTAAAAGGAGAAACCTATGCGAGAACATCGTCCAGTCATTGCTCTTGATTTTCCTAGTTTTGAGGCAGTCAAGGAATTTTTAGCTCTTTTCCCAGCAGAAGAAAGTCTTTATCTAAAGGTAGGAATGGAGCTTTATTACGCAGCGGGGCCTGAGATTGTATTTTACTTGAAAGATCTGGGTCACAGTGTCTTTTTGGATCTCAAGCTTCATGACATTCCCAATACAGTTAAATCAGCTATGAAGGTCCTATCTCAGCTTGGTGTGGATATGACTAATGTTCATGCTGCTGGTGGTGTAGAGATGATGAAGGCGGCGCGTGAAGGTCTTGGAAGTCAAGCAAAATTGATAGCTGTAACGCAGCTTACATCAACGTCAGAAAACCAGATGCAGGAGTTTCAAAATATCCAAACCAGCCTGCAAGAGTCTGTGATTCATTATGCTAAGAAGACGGCTGAAGCGGGATTAGATGGTGTTGTTTGCTCGGCTCAGGAAGTGCAAGCCATCAAGCAGGCTACCAATTCAGATTTTATCTGTCTGACACCGGGCATTCGTCCAGCAGGAGCTGCAGTTGGAGATCAAAAACGCGTCATGACACCTGCTGATGCCTATCAAATCGGTAGTGATTATATCGTAGTGGGACGTCCCATTACCCAAGCTGAGGATCCTGTTGCAGCTTATCATGCCATTAAGGATGAATGGACACAGGACTGGAATTAAAGAAATAGATTAGAAAAATAAAAGGAGAATACCATGACACTTGCTAAAGATATCGCTAGCCACCTCTTAAAAATCCAAGCCGTTTACCTCAAACCAGAGGAGCCTTTCACTTGGGCATCTGGTATCAAGTCACCGATTTACACTGATAATCGTGTGACACTAGCCTATCCAGAAACTCGTACCTTAATTGAAAATGGTTTTGTAGATGCTATTAAAGAATCCTTTCCTGAGGTAGAAGTGATTGCAGGAACTGCAACAGCAGGGATTCCACACGGAGCTATTATTGCTGATAAGATTGATTTACCTTTTGCCTACATCCGTAGCAAACCAAAAGATCACGGTGCTGGTAATCAAATCGAAGGCCGCGTAGCTCAGGGTCAAAAAATGGTAGTGGTTGAAGATCTTATTTCAACAGGTGGTTCTGTTCTCGAAGCCGTAGCAGCAGCCAAGCGAGAAGGAGCAGATGTGCTTGGTGTAGTAGCAATTTTCAGTTACCAATTGCCAAAAGCAGATAAGAACTTCTCAGATGCAGGTGTCAAACTTGTGACGCTTTCTAACTACAGTGAACTCATTCACCTAGCCCAAGAAGAAGGCTATATCACACCAGAAGGACTCGACCTCCTAAAACGCTTTAAAGAAGACCAAGAAAATTGGCAAAATGTTTAAAACATAGAAAAACAGGTAGTCGCTAGGATTACCTGATTTCTTTTTGTGATGTTTTGAATGTTATACTCAATGAAAATCAAAGAGCAAACTAGGAAGCTAGCCACAGACAGTACTTGAGTACGGCAAGGCGAAGCTGACGTGGTTTGAAGAGATTTTCGAAGAGTATTAGTCAACTTTTCCGCCTTCAACAACTAGGTCATCTGCTTTAGCAGCGTCACCGTAGGTTGGATGAAGTGTTTTTTCATAGGCCTTGTGGAAGAAGTTTTCCTTACCTAATTTTTCAATATCTTTATTGATGAAGTCTAGCAATTCTTGGTTCCCTTTTTGAACTGCTGCTGCAATGGTATCTGGATTACCAAGAGAAGTAATTCCTACTTCAAATCCTTTGTTTTCAAGCGCCCAAGCTAGGACTTCCGTATTGTCAGTAGAGAAGGCATCTCCACGTCCGTCAAGAAGGGCTTGGTAAGAGTCACTGTATTGGTCGTATTTTTGAAGTTTGATTTCTGGATGATTCTTTTCAAAATAAGTCTCAGCAGTCGTTCCTTTTGTAACAATCAAAGTTTTACCTTCAAGTTGTTTGACGTCTGTAATGAGACCAGTCTTAGGTGATACGACACCAAGAGAAACTTTCATATATGGAAGGGCAAAATCAACTTGTTTCTTACGTTCGTCAGTCACTGTAAAGTTGGCAAGAGTAATATCTACCTTGTTTGAAATTAAGTATTCAGCACGGTTTGCAGCATCGACTGAAACGTATTTAACCTTCACCCCAAGGTCTTGTGCCAGTTGGTTCCCAAGTTCAATATCGTAACCTTGGTAAGAACCGTCATTGTCAACGTAACCAAACGGTTTTTTATCTCCAAACACGGCGACTCGTAACTCACCGCTTTTTTTGATTTCATCAATAGTGCGTGCCTTGGCAGTCGTTTTTCCAGATGATGAGCCAGCATTTCCACCTGAGCTACAAGCTGTGACAAAGATAAGGGCGAAGGCAAGTGCCAAAACAGTTAAGAGTGGTTTGAATAGTTTCATAAGAATCTCCTTTATAGATATGAGCCAAATTGGCTAAAGTCAAAGACGTTTAAAAATTCCTGAGCTCGTTTAGTTTGAGGATTGGTAAAGAAGGCTTGAGCTGTTCCTTCTTCAGCAATTTTCCCTTGGTCTAGGAAGATAATGCGGTCTGCAATGGCTTGGGCAAACTGCATTTCGTGGGTTACTAAAATCATGGTACGGCCTTCTTGGGCCAAGTCATTGATGAGTTCCAGAACCTCACGCACCATTTCTGGATCCAGCGAAGCAGTCACTTCATCAAAGAGGATAATTTCTGGATGCATGAGCAGGGCACGGACAATTGCAACCCGTTGCTTCTGTCCGCCAGATAATTGACGCGCAAAGCTATGTTGTTTGTCTAGCAAACCGACACGGTCTAGTAATTGCAAAGCTTCCTCTGTCGCTTCTTTCTTGTCCCTTCCCTGAGCCTTGATAGGGCCTAGGATGAGGTTTTGTAGGACATCCAGATGGGGAAAGAGTTCATAGCTTTGAAAGACCATGCCAATCTTTTGGCGAACTAGGTGAAAATCTTTTTTATTTTCAACGATAGACTGACCATCCAGTAGGATATCTCCACCTTGAATACTTTCTAATCCATTGAGGCAACGAAGGAGAGTACTTTTCCCACAACCAGATGGCCCTAGGATGACCACAACTTCCCCTTTTTTGATATCTAGGGATAGTCCTTGGAGGATAGGATTGTCTCCGAAGGATTTTTTGAGTTCCTTGATTTCTAAGATAGTTTCAGACATTTAGTTCCTCCAATGTTTTTCTAGGTGAGTGGATAGTTTGGAAATAGGGAAGCAAACTGCGAAATACAAGACCAGAATGGTTCCATAAATCCAGAAGGAAGCGGTTGGGATGGTCAGGCGATTGCTATCAATGATTTGTTGTCCAACCTTGGTCACTTCAACAACCCCAATCAAAACAACCAAGGAAGTGGTTTTGATCATCCGAGTGACAAGATTGATGGCTTGTGGAAGTAATCTTCTCAAAACCTGTGGGATGATGATGTGGTAGTAAAGTTGAACATTGGTCAAACCTAGCGCCTGTCCACTTTCAAACTGATGCTTAGGGAGGGAAGTGATGGCTCCACGGACCAAGTCCCCCATTTCAGCTGTTCCCCAGAGGGTGAAAACGATAATAGCAGAAGTCTCACCTGAGATATTGATATTAAAGTTTCGAGCCAAGCCAAAGTAAACGATGAAGAGTAGCACCAGCTGGGGCATGATACGGATGAATTCTAAATACAATCGTGTTAAAAATCGTACGATTCTAGAATGGGAGGTCATAATGATTCCCATGACTGTCCCGAATATCATGGATAAGAGGACAGACAGGATGGATATGCCAATCGTAACGCCCAATCCCTGTAAGATTCTCAAGAGATTATTTCCCTGGAAGAGTACTTGTATTCCCGAATCCTGCATGGCGGAGCCTCCTTTCTATCCAACTAAAGACCAGTGAGATGGGTAGCAGCATAATCAGATAAGCACCTACCAACATAGCTAGCGCAATGTCTGTCTCATAGTAGAGCCCAATCAAGTCCTTGGCGACGTACATGAGGTCAGCCAAAGCCACTGCTGAGAAAACAGAGGTTTCCTTGATGAGGAAAATGACATTGGCACTAAAAGAAGGTAGAGCAACTGCTGTTGCTTGAGGAAGAATCACATAGCGAAAGACCTGTAGGGGTGTCAGACCGATGGCTAATCCAATCTCCTGCTGGGTTTGACTGACGGCTTCCAGCCCACTTCGGAAAGATTCTGCCATATAGGAACCTCCTAAAAAGACCAGTCCTAGAGTGGCACAGACTTCTGAAGATAGGACAATTCCTATTCGGGGCAGACCGAAGTAGAGAAAGAAGAGTTGAATCAAAAGGGGCGTGTTGCGTGACAGTTCGATGTAGGCTGTCGCTATTTGCGCCAAAACAGGGATGCGGTAATGTCGGATGATACTAACGATTAAACCGAGCAGAAAAGATCCCAAAATTCCCCAAACTGCAATATGCAAGGTTAGAAGAAATGCCTTTTGATATAGTGGTAGATATTGTTCAACAATGGACCAATCCAAAAATAGAACCTCCTATCTAGAAATAATACAGTTATTGTAGCACTTAAAAGCTACTTTGAATAATATGTATTTTTTATTGCCGTTATAAGGATTTTTTATCATAGACAGAATTTTTCTGAAATTTCCAAACAAAATATTTGAAAAATTTTGAAAAAAGAGTTAAGATATTTTTGTAATATACAAAGTAAACGCTTACTTATTAAGGAGGGCATTTTATGTCATATAAAACAAGCAATGCAGAAGGTCATGTAGATTTCATCAATACCTATGATTTGGAGCCAATGGCGCAACAAGTTATTCCGAAAGCAGCATTTGGCTATATCGCTAGTGGGGCAGAAGATACTTTCACTTTACGTGAGAATATCCGCGCCTTTAACCACAAACTCATCGTTCCGCATACTCTTTGTGATGTTGAAAATCCAAGTACAGAGATTGAATTTGCAGGTGAAAAATTGTCTTCACCAATCATCATGGCGCCTGTTGCGGCTCATAAATTAGCAAATGAACAGGGTGAAGTGGCTACTGCGCGTGGTGTGCATGAGTTTGGTTCCCTCTATACAACCAGCTCTTACTCTACTGTAGACCTTCCAGAAATTACGGAGGCCCTTCAAGGGACACCTCACTGGTTCCAATTTTACTTTAGTAAAGATGACGGGATTAACCGCCACATCATGGACCGTGTGAAGGCTGAAGGTTATAAAGCGATTGTCTTGACGGCAGATGCTACTGTAGGGGGCAATCGTGAGGTGGATAAGCGTAATGGTTTTGTCTTCCCAGTTGGCATGCCGATTGTTGAAGAATACTTACCAGAAGGTGCTGGTAAATCAATGGACTTTGTTTACAAATCAGCTAAACAACGCTTGTCTCCACGTGATGTAGAATTTATCGCTGAATACTCTGGACTTCCTGTTTATGTTAAGGGACCACAATGCCGTGAGGACGTTGAACGTTCGCTTGCTGCAGGTGCTTCTGGTATCTGGGTAACCAACCATGGTGGTCGCCAAATTGACGGTGGGCCAGCTGCCTTTGACTCACTTCAAGAAGTAGCAGAAGCAGTTGATAAACGCGTGCCAATTGTCTTTGACTCAGGTATTCGTCGTGGTCAACACGTCTTTAAAGCCTTGGCTTCAGGAGCAGACTTGGTAGCTATTGGTCGCCCTGTTATCTATGGTCTGGCTCTTGGCGGTAGTGTCGGTGTGCGTCAAGTCTTTGAACACTTGAATGCGGAATTGAAGACAGTCATGCAATTGTCTGGAACTCAGACCATTGAAGATGTCAAACACTTCAAACTTCGTCACAACCCATACAACCCAACCTTCCCAGTTGACCCACGTGACTTAAAATTGTATTGATAAAACAGCTTGCCTCCACTAAGTGTGGAGGTTTTTGCTTGTGTTTTAATAAAGGAAAATATATCAAAATCTATATAAATATATTTTCCAATCAAATATCTTGCTAGAGCTTTCATTTTTTGCTATACTGGTGCAGTAATTAAATAATAAAGACATTTGGGGTGCTTTAGGCTGAGATGATACCCATTGAACCTGATACAGTTAATACTGGCGAAGGGAAATGTGAACAGTTTTTTTCGTATGGCGAAATGAACGATCTAATCTTGTAAGTCAACTCTAATTCTTGATTGTAATTGGAGTTTTTTTGTTTATATAAACTGGAGAGGCTTATTTAGGTAGCTCTCTGCAAATGCCCTCGATGTTCTTTAAAAAGGTCAAGTAAAACTAGGATTTTCTTGGTATTTTGTTGATTACGAACGAGTAAAGAGAGGAAAAGTAAATATGGAAACACAAGACTATGCATTTGAGCCAGGTTTGACTGTTGGAGAATTATTAAAAAGCAGTCAGAAGGATTGGCAGGCTGCAATCAATCATCGTTTTGTTAAGGAACTTTTTGTGGGGACAATTGAGAATAAGGTCTTAAAAGACTACCTAATTCAAGATTATCACTTCTTTGATGCCTTCTTATCCATGCTGGGTGCTTGCGTAGCCCACGCAGACCAGCTTGAATCCAAACTTCGTTTTGCTAAGCAACTAGGTTTTCTTGAAGCAGATGAAGATGGTTATTTCCAAAAGGCTTTTAAAGAGTTAAAAGTATCTGAGAGTGAGTATCTAGAAGTGACCTTGCACCCTGTAACAAAAGCTTTTCAGGAGCTTATGTATTCTGCTGTGTCATCATCAGATTATGCCCATCTTTTGGTCATGCTGGTTATTGCAGAAGGTCTCTATTTAGATTGGGGTTCTAAAGATTTGGCTCTACCTGAAGCCTATATTCATTCGGAATGGATCAATCTCCACAGAGGTCCTTTCTTTGCAGAGTGGGTTCAATTTCTGGTTGACGAACTCAATCGTGTAGGGAAAGGTCGAGAAGATTTGGCAGAACTTCAGCAACGCTGGAATCAAGCGGTTGCTTTAGAATTAGCCTTTTTTGATATTGGTTATGAATTATAGGACAGATGTAATCTTTTTATGTAGCTTAAAAGAATTAAGTGGCAAAATATATAAATATATTTTTCGGTCAAATATCTTGCTAGGGCTTTCAATTTCTGTTATACTAGTCCAGTAATTAAATAATAAAGACATTTGGGGTGCTTTAGGCTGAGATGATACCCATTGAACCTGATACAGTTAATACTGGCGAAGGGAAATGTGAAATGTTTTT
The DNA here is from genome assembly GCF_024295435.1 of Streptococcus sp. CF7_Ac1-8. Lineage (GTDB taxonomy): Bacteria > Bacillota > Bacilli > Lactobacillales > Streptococcaceae > Streptococcus > Streptococcus mitis_AP. The sequence continues at coordinate 26,821 of NZ_JANCPI010000017.1, forward strand.
TTCGTATGTCGAAAAGAACTGTCTAATCTTGTAAGCTGAACTCTAATTCCTATCTGTAATTAGAGTTTTTTCTTTTACGAAACTGGATGAAGATGATACAAAGCATTTAGGTAGGTCTCCTTGAATGCTCCACTTTTCTTTAAAAAGGAGTTTTTTATGTTGAAAAAATGGCAGTTAAAAGATGTTATTTTACTTGCTTTCTTGTCTATCTTTTTTGGTGGCGTTTTTGTAGGATCTGGCTATCTGTTTGATATCCTCACTCTGATTTTAGCCCCTCTTGGTTTGCAGGCCTTTGCCAATGAAATCCTCTTTGGTCTCTGGTGTATGGCTGCGCCTATTGCTGCAATCTTTGTTCCAAGAGTCGGAAGTGCAACGATTGGTGAAGTGCTAGCTGCGCTTGCTGAAGTCCTTTATGGTAGCCAATTCGGTCTAGGTGCCCTTTTGTCTGGCTTGGTTCAAGGTTTGGGAAGTGAACTTGGTTTTATCGTAACCAAGAATCGCTATGAAAGCTGGCTATCTCTAACTGCTAATAGTATTGGGATTACGCTTGTTAGCTTTGTCTATGAATACATTAAGTTAGGTTACTACGCCTTCTCCCTTCCTTTTGTCCTTTCCTTGCTTGTAGTACGTTTTATTTCTGTCTTTTTCTTTTGTACTATCTTGGTTCGTGCCATTGTCAAACTTTATCATCAGTTTGCAGCTGGGGGCAAGGCATAGATGGGGCTGGAACTACGAGCGATTCAGTCCCCAATCTTCTCTGAGCCGCTTGATTTTACTTTTCATGCGCAAGCCTTTACCTTGTTAGTTGGGAGCAGTGGTTCAGGAAAATCGAGTCTTTTTCAAATGATTGCCCAAGTCAGTTCTCTTCCCTATAGAGGTCAAGTCCTGATAAATGGGAGCGAGGTCAGTCAGCTTTCTATCATCGAACGTGTCCAGACGGTTGGTATTCTCTTTCAAAATCCCAATCATCAATTTACCATGGAGAACTTGTTTGAGGAGCTGATTTTTACCTTGGAAAATATTGGGCATCCCGTTCAGGAAATTGATTCAAAAATAGCAGAGGTTGTCCAGCAATGTCGCTGCAAGGCGATTTTGCACCGTCCCATTCATCACTTATCAGGTGGAGAAAAGCAAAAGGCTGCTTTGGCTGTTCTCTTTGCTATGAATCCTAGGGTCTATCTCTTGGATGAGCCCTTTGCTTCCATTGACCGCAAGAGCAGGTTAGAGATACTGGAGATTATAAAAGAGTTGGCCTCTGATGGGAAGACAGTTATTTTGTGTGACCATGATTTAACGGACTATGAAGCCTATATCGACCATATGGTGGAGCTAAGAGACGGACAACTAAGGGAAGTGTTTCAAATCCCTACCTCTGAGATAACACAGGTTGCTTCAAAGGAAGTTGCTTCTAGCCCAGAACTATTCCATATGGACCGAACGACTTGTGAGCTGGAGAAGCGCCCTCTCTTTTCAATTGCTGATTTTACACTCTACCAAGGAATTTCCTGTATTTTGGGTGACAATGGTGTAGGGAAATCAACCCTTTTTCGGTCTATTCTTCAATTTCAAAAGTATAAGGGGCGCATTAGCTGGAATGGGACAGTCCTGAAAAAGAAAAAGAGTTTGTATCGTGACCTGACGGGTGTTGTTCAGGAAGCTGAGAAGCAGTTTATCAGAGTCAGTCTACGAGAAGAGCTTCAATTAGATGGACCTGATTCTGAAAGAAATCAACGAATTTTCCAAGCTTTACGATATTTTGATCTGGAGCAGGCGCTTGATAAGAGTCCCTATCAATTAAGTGGTGGTCAGCAAAAGATTCTTCAGCTCTTGACCATCTTGACCAGCAAGGCTTCTGTGATTTTACTAGATGAACCTTTTGCTGGTTTGGATGATAGAGCCTGCCATTATTTTTGTCAGTGGATTGTGGAAGACAGAAATCAAGGAAGAAGTTTTCTGATCATTAGCCATCGTTTAGATCCCTTGATCTCTGTGGTTGATTATTGGATTGAGATGACTAGTCAGGGTCTCAGTAATGTGAAAGAAGTGACAATTACCAAACCACTCACATCTCAGAGTAGCAATACTCAAGGGGAGGTGAGATAGTATGGTCAAAGTAGCAACCCAGACACCAATTATCAGTTTCTTCTTGCTGGTTTTATCGCTGGAAACATCTTTCATTCCTTCGATTGCTCTGAATCTTTCGGTAGTCGCATTTTGCATTTTCTTTATGCTTTATTATCGTCGATTTAAAATGTTAGCTTGGATGATTCTGCTCGCCATTTTGCCATCTTTTGCCAACTACTGGGCAGTTCAGTTACATGGGGATGCTTCGCAGGCAGTGATGCTTGGAACGAGGGCTTTTGTGACGGTTTGTATTGGCCTTGTCTTTGTTTCCTCTATTGCCCTAAAAGAGCTTCTCTTGTACTTGGCTCAAAAGGGGTTATCACGTTCTTGGGCCTATGCCTTGATTGTGGTATTCAATTCCTTCCCCCTCATTCAGCAAGAAATCAAGTCCCTTAAGGAAGCTTGCTTATTGCGCGGTCAAGAACTGCATTTTTGGTCTCCCTTGATTTACAGCAAGGTTCTGATGACAGTCTTTAGGTGGCGTCATCTTTATCTGAGAGCCCTGTCGGCTCATGGATATGACGAACATGCACAGGTGGAGAATAGCTATCGGACTTTTTATATTCCTAAAAAAACAAAATTAATCTACCTACTTTTCTTTTTATTGCTTCAAACCAGTCTATTTTTATAAAGGAGATATTATGGAATTTACAGATATTGCGATGGAATTATCCAAGGAAGTTTGGCAGGCCTCCTTTCATCACCCCTTTGTTTTACAGTTGCAAGAGGGGAATTTAGACCCTGCAATTTTTCGCTATTACTTGATTCAGGATGCTTACTATCTTAAGGCCTTCTCAGAAGCCTATCACCTCTTGGCTGAGAAGACTTCAAACCAAGAGATGAAAAAACTCTTGAAACAAAATGCTCAGAGTCTAGTGGAGGGTGAGTTATTTATCCGCCAACAATTTTTCAAGGAATTGGAAATCAGCGATCAGGAAATGGAGCAACATCCAATCGCTCCAACCTGCTATCATTATATCTCTCATATTTATCGGCAATTTGAAGAAACAAATCTAGCCATCGCTTTTGCAAGTTTACTTCCTTGTCCTTGGTTATATCATGATATAGGCAAATCCCTTAATCTTAAACCATCACCAAATCCTCTCTACCAACAATGGATTGAAACTTATATTACAGATGAGTTGGAGCAGCAGATCAGAGAGGAAGAGGCTCTGGTCAATCAACTCTATCGAGAAAGTGACGAGACAGACAAGCAAAAAATGCTAGATGCCTTCCACATCAGTGTTCATATGGAAGCTAAGTTTTGGGAAATGGCTTACCAACACCAGACATGGAAGAGTGATTTACAGTCTTTAGAAAAAGGGGAAGAATAGAAACATGAGAAAGCACCAATTACAAGTTCACAAATTAACCATTTTATCCATGATGATTGCCCTTGATGTAGTCCTAACACCTATCTTTCGGATTGAGGGAATGGCACCGATGTCCAGTGTAGTCAATATTCTAGCGGGAATCATGATGGGACCTGTTTATGCCTTGGCTATGGCTACAGTGACAGCCTTTATCCGTATGACGACTCAAGGGATTCCGCCTTTAGCTCTCACAGGAGCGACTTTTGGAGCCCTTCTAGCAGGCCTCTTTTATAAGTATGGTCGAAAATTTTACTTTTCTGCCTTGGGAGAAATTTTGGGAACAGGTATTATTGGTTCTATTGTGTCCTATCCTGTTATGGTACTCTTTACAGGATCAGCGGCTAAGCTTAGCTGGTTTATCTACACTCCTCGATTTTTCGGAGCAACCTTGATTGGTACAGCGATTTCCTTTATTGCCTTTCGATTTTTAATCAAGCAGGAATTCTTTAAAAAAGTGCAGGGATATTTCTTTGCTGAAAGGATAGACTGATGCTGGAATTATCAAATCCTTTTCCTTTGGAAACGACTTCCCTCATTCACTGCATTACCAATGAAATTTCTTGTGAGATGCTGGCAAATGGGATTTTGGCTCTAGGATGCAAACCTGTCATGGCAGATGATCCCCGTGAGGTTCTTGATTTTACTAAGCAAAGCCAGGCACTCTTCATCAATTTGGGGCATTTGTCAGCTGAGAAGGAAAAAGCAATCCGTATGGCAGCTTCTTATGCAAATCAAGCTTGTCTTCCAATGGTAGTTGATGCGGTTGGTGTATCAGCGTCACCCATTCGTAAGAGCTTAGTCAGAGACCTTTTAGACTATAGCCCTACGGTCCTTAAAGGAAACATGTCGGAAATTCGAAGTCTTGTTGGCTTAAAACACCATGGCGTTGGGGTCGATGCGAGTGCTAAAGATCAAGAAACTGAGGATTTGCTTCAAGTCTTGAAAGACTGGTGTCAGACCTATCCAGGTATGTCATTTTTAGTCACAGGCCCCAAGGACCTCATCGTTTCAGAGAATCAAGTTGCTATACTGGAGAATGGCTGTGCAGAATTAGACTGGATAACAGGGACGGGAGACTTAGTTGGAGCCTTAACAGCTGTTTTTCTCAGCCAAGGAAAGACAGGTTTTGAAGCTTCTTGCTTAGCAGTCTCTTATCTCAATATCTCTGCTGAGAAAATCGTTGTTCAAGGAATGGGATTGGAAGATTTTCGTTACCAAGTACTTAATCAGCTTTCGCTCCTCAAAAGAGATGAAAATTGGCTAGATGCCATCAAAGGAGATGTTTATGAATAGAGAAGCACTTAGATTGTATCTGGTAACCAATCGCTACCAAGATTCAGTGGAAAGTTTTCTTGAAAAGGTTGAGACGGCCTGCCGTTCAGGGGTTACCATAATCCAGCTACGAGAAAAAAATCTCACCACCAATCAATACTATCAACTGGCAAAACAAGTCAAGGAAATAACAGATGCCTATCAGATACCCTTGATCATTGATGATCGTTTGGATGTCTGTCTTGCGGTTGATGCTGCTGGTCTGCATATTGGAGACGATGAACTGCCAGTTTCGGTTGCCCGACAAGTCTTGGGCCCTGAAAAAATACTCGGTGTAACAGCTAAAACGGTAAAAAGAGCCCTCGAGGCAGAAGAAGGGGGAGCAGATTACTTGGGGACAGGAGCCATTTTTCCGACCACGACCAAGGAAAATGCGCCTATCACCCTAATTTCAACCTTGAAAACAATTTGCCAAAGGGTCACCATTCCAGTAGTTGCTATTGGTGGCTTGACATCAGAGAATATTGACCAACTTATCGGCACGGGTATAGCTGGTGTAGCTGTAGTGCGTGATTTGATGCAGGCAGAAGATATAGAGGCAAAAACGCAAGCCTTTTTAACAAAGTTGGATGACATTATTTTTTAATTAATACTCAATGAAAATCAAAGAGCAACCTGCGGCTAGCTTCCTAGTTTGAAGAAGTATAAAAACTCTCTAATTCCCTTAAAGTAGGAACTAGAGAGTTTTTTTAATCTTTAAAACTTGTATGGTTGACTGGGCCAGAACCATGACCGAGTTGAGGGGCGTCTTGAATAGCTTTTGTGATAAAGGCCTTGGCCTTATCAACTGCCTGGTAAAGACTTTTGCCCTTGGCTAGTTCAGCCGTAATCACAGTGGCAAAGGTACACCCAGTACCATGGGTGTGACAGGTTTGAATTCGTGGGCTTTCCCAGACAAATTGTTCATCCTTGGTAAAGAGGAAATCCTTGGCACCACCTTCGAGATGGCCACCTTTGATGACCACTGACTGAGGACCAAATTCTTTTAAAATCAAGCGACCAGCACGTTGCATGTCTTCGGGGTTATTGATTGAAAAACCAACAATTTCTTCTGCCTCAGGAAGATTGGGTGTGATAATGCTTGCAAGTGGAAGCAGATTTGTTTTTAGGTAGGTTCTGGCACTGGTATCAATCAGGGTGTCTCCACTCGTAGCGACCATAACAGGGTCAAGGACGTAGGGACAATTCAGCTTTTTAAGATAGGGCTGGATGATTTCCATGATTTCAGTAGTTGCCAACATTCCAGTTTTTACAGCCTGAGGCTTGATATCCGAAAAGACACTCTCCAATTGGGCTTTCAACATTTGAGGAGAAACGTGCTCGATTAGCTGAACGCCTCTGGTATTTTGAGCGACAAGGCTGGTCACAACGGCCATTCCATAGACATCTCTAGCTTGGAATGACTTTAAATCAGCCATAATGCCAGCACCACCACTAGGGTCAGTCCCTGCAATGGTCAAAGCAACGGGTAAATAAGTCATCTAAAACCTCCCAACCAACTGAAGTTTGTATTCTTAAGAACAAGCTGGCCAGTTTTAGAAAGGCAATAGAAGACTGCTAGTCCCCATTATCATTTCCACTTCCATCAGCTAGCATTACCTAGATTGAGTCAAAGGGTCTAACAGTCGTTAATCTCAGCTTTACGCACCCCTAGTGGTTGTTTTCTTTTTTCTTTAGTATAGCATATTTTTATAGTTTATATAGTAAAATTTGACTGCAAATCTCACGTTACATGGTTATAATTCTATTTTTCGAAAAAATAATAAAAATTATAGTTGACAAATGTAGATTTTAAGGGTATACTGATAATTGTAATTGACAAATGTAGATTTAGGAGGTGCGATTATGCAGATTTCAGATGCAGAATGGCAGGTCATGAAGATTATTTGGATGCAAGGAGAGCAGACTAGTACAGATTTGATCAGGGTTCTGGCGGAGCGGTTCGACTGGTCCAAGTCGACCATTCAAACTCTTTTGGCTCGTTTGGTTGAGAAAGAGTGTCTGACTCGGAAAAAAGAAGGTAAGTCCTTTGTTTATTCAGCTCTTTTAACCCTTGATCAAAGCCGAGCCTTGCTTGTCCAAGATATCAAAGACAAGGTTTGTTCTCGTAGGATTAAGAACTTACTGGCTGATTTGATTATGGAATGTGATTTTACTCTGACTGACTTGGAAGACTTAGAAGCAGTGATTTCAGAGAAGAAATCAAGCGCTGTAACAGAAGTAAAATGTAATTGTATGTAAAGGAGACGTCATGTTAAATAGCATTGTAACTATTATTTGTATTGCCCTTATCGCGTTTATCTTGTTTTGGTTTTTCAAAAAGCCTGAAAAATCTGGACAAAAGGCCCAACAAAAAAAGGGCTACCAAGAGATTCGAGTGGAGGTCATGGGGGGCTATACGCCTGAGTTGATTATCCTCAAGAAATCAGTGCCAGCTCGCATTGTCTTTGACCGTAAGGATCCTTCACCATGTTTGGACCAAATTGTTTTTCCAGATTTTGGTGTACATGCGGACCTGCCAATGGGTGAAGAGTATGTAGTGGAAATCACGCCTGAGCAGGCTGGAGAGTATGGTTTCTCTTGTGGCATGAATATGATGCACGGCAAGATGATTGTAGAATAGGAGAATGATATGACTGAAATTATAAAAGCAAATCTTGAAAATGGTGTTCAAAAAATCCGTATCACGGCAGACAAAGGCTATCATCCAGCCCACATTCAACTGCAAAAAGGAGTTCCTGCTGAGATCACCTTTCACCGTGTGACACCTTCAAACTGTTATAAGGAAATTCTGTTTGAAGAAGAAGGCATCTTGGAACCAATCGGCGTAGATGAGGAGAAAGTCATTCGTTTTACACCTCAAGAATTAGGTCAACATGAATTTTCTTGTGGTATGAAGATGCAAAAGGGAAGTTATACAGTTGTTGAGAAGACTCGAAAATCTCTATCACTTTTACAGCGTTTTTGGATTACTAGTATCTTTACTGTGCCTCTTGTGATCCTCATGATTGGGATGTCGACAGGAGGAATTAGTCACCAAGTCATGCGATGGGGCACCTTTTTAGCCACAACACCGATTATGCTAGTAGCAGGTGGTCCTTATATCCAAAGTGCTTGGGCTAGTTTTAAAAAGCACAATGCCAACATGGATACCTTGGTTGCTCTGGGAACCCTAGTGGCCTATTTCTATAGCTTAGTTGCCCTCTTCGCTGGTCTCCCCGTTTACTTTGAAAGTGCTGCATTTATCTTCTTCTTCGTTCTTTTGGGAGCTGTTTTTGAGGAGAAAATGCGGAAAAATACTTCCCAAGCTGTGGAGAAATTACTTGACTTGCAGGCTAAAACTGCAGAAGTCTTGCGTGAGGATAACTATGTTCAAGTTCCCTTGGACCAAGTCAAGGTAGGCGACCTGATTCGAGTGAGACCCGGTGAGAAGATTGCTGTTGATGGGGTTGTAGTAGAAGGTGTGTCCAGTATTGATGAATCCATGGTGACAGGTGAGAGCCTGCCTGTGGACAAGACAGTTGGAGATACCGTCATTGGTTCAACCATCAATAATAGTGGAACACTTGTTTTTAGAGCAGAAAAAGTTGGTTCAGAGACTGTTTTGGCTCAGATTGTGGATTTTGTGAAGAAAGCTCAAACCAGTCGTGCGCCGATTCAGGACTTGACAGATAAAATTTCAGGGATTTTTGTCCCAGCAGTTGTTATTTTGGGAATCGTGACCTTTTGGGTTTGGTTTGTCTTGCTTAGGGATAGTGTAGTCGTGCTTGGAGCGAGTTTTGTATCTTCTCTTCTCTATGGGGTAGCTGTTTTGATTATTGCCTGCCCTTGTGCCTTGGGTCTCGCAACACCGACGGCTCTTATGGTAGGGACAGGACGCAGTGCCAAGATGGGTGTTCTCCTCAAAAATGGAACTGTCTTACAGGAAATCCAGAAAGTCCAAACTCTTGTCTTTGATAAGACAGGGACTTTGACAGAAGGAAAACCTGTGGTCACAGATATCATCGGCGACGAAGTAGAAGTGCTTGGATTGGCAGCTTCCTTGGAAGAAGCTTCTCAACACCCACTGGCTGAGGCTATTGTTAAGCGAGCGACTGAAACTGGACTTGAGCTTCACACTGTTGAAAATTTCCAAGCCTTGCACGGAAAAGGTGTTTCAGGGCAAATCAATGGGAAACAAGTTTTGCTTGGAAATGCTAAAATGCTGGATGGCATGAACATTTCAAGCGTTTATCAAGAAAAATTAGAAGAACTGGAAAAAGAAGCTAAGACAGTTGTGTTCTTGGCTGTTGAGAATGAAATCAAAGGCTTGCTTGCTCTGCAAGATATTCCTAAGGAAAATGCTAAGCTTGCCATCAGTCAGTTGAAAAAACGAGGTCTTAAAACAGTCATGCTGACAGGAGACAATGCAGGTGTAGCGCGTGCCACTGCCGATCAGATCGGAATCGAAGAGGTCATTGCAGGTGTCTTGCCAGAAGAAAAAGCCCATGAAATCCATAAACTACAAGCGGCTGGAAAAGTAGCCTTTGTTGGGGACGGTATCAATGATGCCCCTGCCCTCAGTGTAGCAGATGTGGGAATTGCTATGGGTGCTGGAACAGATATTGCCATCGAGTCAGCAGATTTGGTGTTGACAACTAATAACCTCCTAGGAGTGGTACGTGCCTTTGACATGAGTAAGAAAACCTTTCATCGTATTCTGCTCAATCTTTTCTGGGCCTTTATCTACAATGTCGCCGGAATTCCGATTGCAGCAGGAGTCTTTTCAGGTGTTGGACTGGCTCTCAACCCAGAACTTGCAGGTCTAGCCATGGCCTTTAGTTCTGTATCCGTTCTGACCAGTTCACTCTTACTAAACTTTAGTAAAATAGACTAAAAGCGGGCTTGCTCGCTTTTTATACTCTTCAAAAATCTCTTCCAACCACGTCAGCTTTGTCTGCAACCTCAAAGCTGTGCTTTGAGCAACCTGTGGCGAGCTTCCTAGTTTGCTCTGTGATTTTCATTGAGTATTATAAAACAGAAGCTAAAAACGTTTTCAAACTGTACTGTAATAGAGAATAAAAACTTCTGAGCAGATTCTTAGTAAAGTCAAAATAAATGTGATAAATTAGTATTGTAAAAATTTACTGAAACGTTTTCAAAAACTATATGAAACCTTTTTTAGTAGATTTAAAAATATTTGAAGGAGAGTTATCATTATGACTCAAGGGAAAATTACTGCATCTGCAGCAATGCTTAATGTATTGAAAACATGGGGCGTAGACACAATCTACGGTATCCCATCAGGAACACTCAGCTCATTGATGGATGCTTTGGCTGAAGACAAAGATATCCGCTTCTTGCAAGTTCGTCACGAAGAAACAGGTGCTCTTGCAGCGGTTATGCAAGCTAAATTCGGCGGCTCAATCGGGGTTGCAGTTGGTTCAGGTGGTCCAGGTGCGACTCACTTGATTAACGGTGTTTACGATGCAGCTATGGATAACACTCCATTCCTAGCAATCCTTGGATCACGTCCAGTTAACGAACTCAACATGGATGCTTTCCAAGAATTGAACCAAAACCCAATGTACAACGGTATCGCTGTATACAACAAACGTGTAGCTTACGCTGAGCAATTGCCAAAAGTAATCGACGAAGCTTGCCGTGCTGCAGTTTCTAAAAAAGGTCCAGCTGTTGTTGAAATCCCAGTAAACTTCGGTTTCCAAGAAATCGACGAAAATTCATACTACGGTTCAGGTTCATACGAACGTTCATTCATCGCTCCTGCTTTGAACGAAGTTGAAATCGACAAAGCTGTTGAAATCTTGAACAATGCTGAACGTCCAGTTATCTATGCTGGTTACGGTGGTGTTAAAGCTGGTGAAGTGATTACTGAATTGTCACGTAAAATCAAAGCACCAATCATCACAACTGGTAAAAACTTTGAAGCCTTTGAATGGAACTATGAAGGTTTGACAGGTTCTGCTTACCGTGTTGGTTGGAAGCCAGCCAACGAAGTGGTCTTTGAAGCAGACACAGTTCTTTTCCTTGGTTCAAACTTCCCATTTGCTGAAGTATACGAAGCCTTCAAGAACACTGAAAAATTCATCCAAGTGGATATCGACCCTTACAAACTTGGTAAACGTCATGCCCTAGATGCTTCAATCCTTGGTGATGCAGGTCAAGCAGCTAAAGCAATCCTTGACAAAGTAAACCCAGTTGAGTCTACTCCATGGTGGCGTGCAAACGTTAAGAACAACCAAAACTGGCGTGATTACATGAACAAAATCGAAGGTAAAACTGAGGGTGAATTGCAATTGTATCAAGTTTACAATGCAATCAACAAACATGCTGATCAAGACGCTATCTACTCAATCGACGTAGGTGACACTACTCAAACATCTACTCGTCACCTTCACATGACACCTAAGAACATGTGGCGTACATCTCCACTCTTTGCGACAATGGGTATTGCCCTTCCTGGTGGTATCGCTGCTAAGAAAGACAATCCAGATCGCCAAGTATGGAACATCATGGGTGACGGTGCATTCAACATGTGCTACCCAGACGTTATCACAAACGTTCAATACGACCTTCCAGTTATCAACGTTGTCTTCTCAAATGGTAAATATGCCTTCATCAAGGACAAATACGAAGACACAAACAAACACTTGTTTGGTTGTGACTTCCCTAATGCTGACTATGCGAAAATCGCTGAAGCTCAAGGTGCTGTAGGATTTACAGTTGACCGTATCGAAGACATCGATGCAGTTGTTGCAGAAGCTGTTAAACTCAACAAAGAAGGTAAAACTGTTGTGATCGATGCTCGCATCACTCCACACCGTCCACTTCCAGTAGAAGTACTTGAATTGGATCCAAAACTTCACTCAGAAGAAGCAATCAAAGACTTCAAGGAAAAATACGAAGCAGAAGAACTCGTACCATTCCGCCTCTTCTTGGAAGAAGAAGGATTGCAATCACGCGCAATTAAATAATTCCTTCGTGGAACTTAAAAAGATCGGAGCAATCCGGTCTTTTTATGGAGGATAGTAAATGAATTTAAATCAATTAGATATTATCGTTTCAGATGTTCCCCAAGTCTGTGCTGACTTGGAGCGTATTTTGGATAAAAAGCCCGATTATGTTGATGACAGTTTTGCTCAGTTTACGATTGGCAGTCACTGTCTGATGTTGTCCCAAAATCATTTGATTCCTTTGGAAGATTTTCAGTCAGGAATCATTCTTCATATCGAGGTTGAGGATGTAGACCAGAATTACCAACGGTTGAAAGAACTTGGTATCCAGGTTTTAAACGGACCAACTGTAACCGATTGGGGAACAGAGTCCTTATTAGTTAAAGGGCCTGCTGGTCTAGTGATTGATTTTTATCGTATGAAGTAGGTAATTCTATTATCAAATTTTTTATCTAAACATTCTTGGAGTGAAACTTAAAAAGATCGGAGCAATTCGATCTTTTTTGTATTTATGCGACTTTCAGTCCGTCTCGCTCCGTTAGGTGCGAGACAAAAAACCACCCGTTTTCACGGGTGGTTATGATTTCTACACTTATTGTTTGGCTTCCTGTTTTAATTGTTGCACCTGTTCCTCGTACTGGACAAGCTCCCTGTCTTTTATATTGATAGTCGCTTCTGCTTCAGCAATGCGGCTTCTCAGATCTTGAGTCTTGTTATGGTGATAGCTAATACCAATAGCACTACCAGCAATGATCCCGATTACTAGACAAGTAAAAATCACCAAAATCAAGGGAGCAGATAGTTGTGTAAAGACAAGACTGACAGTTACTGTTTGACGATTGAGTAGACCAAATGAGATCACAATGACTAATAAGCTCAAACCGCCAATTAGATAAGCCTTATCTTTCAGTGACAATTCATTAAATTTTTTTAGCATAAGTTCCTTTTCTCCTGACTATGTTGATAGAAAACTACACACCATTTAGGTATTAACAAAATTCATTTTACTAGAAAATTTCGATACTGTCAATAATTTCTAACGGCTTATTTACCATCAATCAATCGATTCATTGAAAAGGAGTATTCATTTTCTAATATTTGATTGAGTAAACAGAACGGAGCAATTCGGTCTTTTTTCTGTTCCCTCTTTCTTATAACAAGATTGTGATAGTTTATATCTTTATAACAAAAGTTTTAAAGACTTGATTGTTTTGAAAGAATATTTTAAAATAAGATTCAGTAAAAATGAAAGAGGTTTTGAAAATGTCTGAAAAACAAATGAAAATTTTAGGTTGGGTAGCGACCTTTATGTCTGTTATGATGTATGTGTCTTACTTCCCACAAATCATGAACAATCTGGCTGGTCAAAAAGGAAATTTCATCCAGCCCTTGGTTGCTGCCATCAACTGTAGTCTCTGGGTTTACTACGGTCTTTTCAAAAAAGAAAGAGATATCCCCCTTGCAGCAGCTAATGCACCAGGTATTATTTTTGGCCTAGTGACGGTTATTACAGCTTTGATTTAAAAGGAACAGAGGAGACTAGTTTTCAGTCTTCTTTTTTGTTTCAGGGGAGGCTATTTACTTTTTCTAGAGGATAATTTTTTAAAAAACAATCTGATAAACTTAAATAGTAGAATAGTATCAGTATGTCACAGTATTTTATAAGAAAAGGTTTACAGAATAAGTTATAATATAAGTAAATGAACAAGCAAATAAGAAAGTGAGTAGAGTTATGACCGAAAAACTGACTTTTCCGGATGGTTTCTTGTGGGGCGGAGCGACAGCTGCCAACCAGTGTGAGGGTGCTTATAATTTAGAAGGTCGTGGATTGGCGAATGTGGATGTCGTCCCCATCGGTCCAGATCGTGAAGCCATTATCACAGGTCAGAAAAAGATGTTTTCGTTTGAGGAGGGCTATTTTTACCCAGCCAAGCAAGCTATTGATATGTACCATCATTACAAGGAAGATATTGCCCTTTTTGCGGAAATGGGCTTTAAGACTTATCGTCTATCCATTGCTTGGACTCGGATTTTTCCTAAGGGCGACGAAACAGTGCCAAATGAAGCTGGTCTAGCCTTTTATGAGGATTTATTTAAGGAGTGCCACAAGTATGGTATCCAACCTCTGGTGACTATCACTCATTTCGACTGTCCTATGCACTTGATTACAGAGTACGGTGGTTGGCGCAATCGTCGGATGTTAGACTTCTATGAAAAACTTTGTCGCACACTCTTTACCCGCTATAAGGGTTTGGTCAAATATTGGCTTACCTTCAACGAAATCAACATGATTCTCCATGCCCCCTTTATGGGAGCTGGGCTCTGTTTTGAAGAAGGAGAAAATCAAGAACTGGTTAAATATCAGGCTGCACACTATGAGTTGGTAGCTTCAGCTCTTGCGACAAAGATTGCCCACGAAATTGACCCAGAAAATAAGGTGGGATGTATGTTGGCTGCAGGGCAATACTATCCTAACACAGCCCATCCAAGAGACTACTGGGCAGCCATGGAGGAAGACCGCAAGAGTTACTTCTTCATTGATGTTCAAGCGCGTGGGGAATACCCAAACTACGCCAAGAAGCAGTGGGAGCGTGAGCGAATCGAGATTCAAATGACTGCAGAAGATTTAGAGTTGTTGAAGGACAATACTGTTGACTTTGTTTCCTTCTCTTACTATGCAAGTCTAGTAGCCTCAGGTGATCCAGAAGTTAAAGAATTAACTGCTGGAAATATCTTTGCCTCTCTCAAAAATCCTTATCTTGAATCCTCAGAATGGGGATGGCAGATTGACCCACTTGGTCTTCGTATCACCCTCAATGCTATCTGGGATCGTTACCAAAAGCCAATGTTCATCGTGGAAAACGGTCTAGGTGCTATGGATACACCGGATGAGAATGGTCATGTAGCAGATGACTATCGGATTGCTTACTTAGAGGCTCATATCAAGGCCATGCGAGATGCCATTTACCAAGATGGCGTTGACTTGCTTGGTTATACGACTTGGGGCTGTATCGATCTGGTTTCAGCTGGAACAGGCGAAATGAACAAGCGCTATGGCTTTATCTATGTAGATCGAGATAATGCTGGTCATGGAAGCCTCAAACGTAGCAAGAAGAAATCCTTCTACTGGTACAAGGATGTCATTGCCAGCAATGGTGCAAGCATTGAGTAGAGCACATTTGTTCACTATTTTTATAAAATCTTCTCCCTACTTTATAATATGTGAAAAAGAGTTCAATTAGATGGAGCTTTTTGCTATAATGAGGGGAGAAAAATCAGACAGGAGATCGACATGTCAGAACCATTATTTTTACAATCAGTTATGCAAGAAAAAATCTGGGGTGGAACCAAGCTACGTGATGAGTTTGGTTACGACATCCCAAGTGAAAAAATCGGAGAATATTGGGCCATCTCAGCCCATCCAAATGGAGTCTCTAAAGTTGCCAATGGACGCTACCAGGGAACAGACCTCGCTACTTTGTATGCGGAACATCGTGAATTGTTTGGCAATCGTCCTGAGCCTGTATTTCCACTTTTGACTAAGATTCTGGATGCCAACGACTGGCTCAGTGTCCAAGTTCACCCAGACGATGCCTATGGACTAGAGCATGAAGGTGAACTTGGAAAAACAGAATGCTGGTACATTATCGCAGCGGATGAAGGTTCAGAAATTATCTATGGTCACAATGCCAAGTCAAAAGAAGAACTCCGCCAGCAAATCGAGGACAAGAACTGGGATGCCTTGTTGACAAAAGTTCCTGTAAAGGCTGGAGATTTCTTCTATGTACCAAGTGGCACTATGCATGCTATTGGTGCGGGCATCTTGATTCTTGAAACCCAACAATCTAGTGACACCACCTATCGCGTCTATGACTTTGACCGTAAGGATGATAATGGCAACTTGCGTGAACTTCACCTTGAAAAATCTATCGATGTCTTGAATATTGGCGAGCCTGCCAATAGCCGTCCTGTAACTATCAAAGCAGATGATTTACGTTCCACTCTCCTTGTATCCAATGATTTCTTTGCAGTTTACAAGTGGGAAATTACTGGAAAAGTTGACTTCGAAAAGACAGCTGACTACAGCTTATTCAGTGTCTTGGCTGGTCAAGGTCAACTAACTGTTGACGGGAAAAATTATCCAATCCAAAAAGGTAGCCACTTTATCCTACCAAGTGATGTTGAAGCTTGGACATTGGAAGGGCAAGGTCTGGAATTGATTGTTAGCCATCCATAAAAAAGAAAGGGCCTGAGTTTACTACTCAAGTCCTTTTTGATTACATAAATTGGGCGATGAAGACCACGATGATGATGATTGGAATGATGAAACGAAGAAGGAAGAGCCAGACTTGGAACAGTCCCTGTTTCCATGCTGTTTCATCAAGATGGAGTTCCTCCATTGCAAGAGCCTTTTTAAAGATATAGCCTGTAAAAAGTGAAAGGCAGAGAGCTCCAAATGGCATAAGGAGATTGGAAACCAAGAAGTCCATAGCATCAAAGAAGGTCTTCCCAAAAATATGAACATCTGCCATAATACTGTAAGATAGGGCTGAAGGGATTCCAAAGACAAAGGTCAAAATTCCTAAAATAACACTCCATTTGGCACGCTTGCTGTTGTCCTGATTGGTGATATTGCCTACATTGATTTCCAACATAACGACAGAAGAAGTGACCGTCGCAAAGAGGAAGAGCATGAGGAAGAGGATGTAGAAAATGGTTCCAAAAGGCATCTTGTCAAAGAGCTGAGGCAAGACGATAAAGAGCAGGCTCGGTCCCCCTTCAGATTGGATATTGAAGGCTGACATGGCTGGGAAAATGGCTAGACCCGCCATGATAGATACTGAAATATTCATGACTACGATGGAAATCCCTGACTGGACTAGATTGGTTTTTTTGTCCAAATAAGAAGCATAGGTCAGCATGGCTGTAACCCCTAGTGAGAGGGCAAAGAAAGATTGTCCCAGAGCATAGAGGAGACCAGCACTTGTCAGCTTAGAGAAGTCTGGTTTTAGGAAGTAAAGAACCCCTTCCATGGCATTTGGCAAACTGAGAGAGCGCCCAATGATGACAACAAAGATGATAAAGAGCAGGGGCATCATGACTTTCGAAGCTCTTTCAATCCCTTTTTGAACCCCACGTGATACAATGAAGATATTCAATAGGATAAAGGCTGCTTGAGCTCCTAGGGCAATGGCTGGATTTGAAATGATTGAAGTAAATAACTGAGCATAATCACCCGTTCCACCAAGTTGGAACAATTTTCCAAACTCAATGCCTAGATAGACTAAAATCCAGCCACCAATAACACTGTAAAACGATAAAAGGATAAAAAGGGCAAAGGCACCAATCCAACCGATAAAGTTGTACTTGCTATTCTTTCCTAGTTTTCCAAAGGTTTTGATAGCTGAGACACCAGCACTTCGGCCGAGGGCAAACTCAGCTAGCAAAAGGGGAAAACCGATTAGAATAGTGGAGATGAGAAAGACTAGTAAAAAGCCTCCTCCACCGTTAGCAGCAGTCATATAAGGAAATTTCCAAACGGCTCCAAGTCCGATGGCTGAACCAGCAGATGCTAGGATAAAGCCCAGTTTAGAACCCCATTGCGATTTTTCAGACATAGTTAAACTCCTAAAATTAGTATTACAAAAGAAAAAGCTACTGCCCTTGGCAAATAGCCTCATAAGTACTCAAAATGAGCCTTTCTTTTGATTGATAGACTTGACTATCCTATCATGTTTTCTAAGGTCTGTCAAGAAAACCATTTTCATGTTATGATAAAGTAAAAAAATTTCGCAAAAACGCTTGACTCTGACCTAAGGGTAGGGGTTATACTATCATTGTAAGGAGGAAATCATGTACCATATAAAAGAAGCTGCGCAGCTTTCGGGTGTCTCTGTCAAGACCCTGCACCACTACGATAAGATAGGGCTTTTGGTTCCTTTAAAGTCGGAAAACGGCTATCGAACATACAGTCAGGAGGATTTGGAGCGACTTCAGGTCATTCTTTATTACAAATATCTAGGTTTTTCTTTAGAAAAAATAGCAGAGCTATTAAAGGAAGAAAGGACAGATTTATTGCCCCATCTGACCAGACAGTTGGACTATTTGACTCGAGAAAGGGAACATCTGGATACCTTGATTTCAACCTTGCAAAAAACCATTAAAGAACAAAAAGGAGAAAGAGAAATGAGCATTCAAGAGAAATTTGCTGGATTTAACTACCAAGACCATCAAAAATACCACCAAGAGGCGGTAGAGAAATATGGACAAGAAGTCATGGACCAAGCGCTGGAGCGCCAAAAAGGTCACGAAGACGAGGCTACAGCTGCCTTCAACCAAGTTTTTCAAGCTTTGGCACAAAATCTTCAAGCTGGTCTACCTGTAACAGCAACCGAAAATCAAGAAGAAGCCACTAAACTCTTGCAAGCCATCCGTACTTATGGATTTGACTGCTCTATTGAGGTATTTGGTTATATCGGTAAAGGCTACGTCTACAACCCAGAATTTAAGGAAAACATTGACAAATTTGGACCTGGAACAGCCCAGTACACATCAGATGTCATTGCCTATTATGTCCAAACTCAGACAAAATAAAATCGGAGGAGCATTCTTCCGATTTTTACTAAATTCAAGCACTATTTGCTTAATAATTTTTCTACCACATTTAGTTTTCGCATGGTCAAATCTACATTAAAAAGCTTTTCAAGATAGTTGGTATGGAGTTTCTTTTGTTTAGCAGTTCTAGGGAGATAGAGGTAAAGACAATGGTTACCGATACAAATTTCTTCTTCACCGTAATCAATTTTCAATTTTTCTAAAGGGAGACTTTGAATAGATTCTTGATAAAAAATCACATGTATACGGTCATAAAGATAGTGTTCTCCAAACGGGTTTTCTTGGACAATTTTTTTAAAATCACTTTTGTTCTTGATAACCATTTTTAAGTCGGCCCCAATTTTTTCCTTTATCAGAGTATGAACACATTCTCGTATTTCTTCTAAATCTAAATCACTTTCAAGAATGATATTCCCACTTTGAATATAGGTTCGAACGTGTTGAAAACCAGCTTCTGTTAAAATATCTACCAAATAAGACATTTTCGGGATAGCATTTTTTCCATTAGGAGTAACACCTCTTAGTAAAATAATATGTTCCAAAGGACTTCCTTTCTTATTTTGTATTTTAGTCATTCAATTATTTATATATTTGATTTGAGCCTGCCACCCAACCGGTACAGAGGGCTGAAGTGATATTAAAGCCACCCGTGTGGGCATTGATATCCATGACTTCGCCAGCAAAGTGAAGGCCAGGTACCAGCTTACTTTCAAGGGTTTTAGGGTTGATTTCCTTAAGACTGACACCACCCTTGGTAACAAAGGATTTGGCGAGAGACATTTTACCAGTCACAGGGATTTTGAGGGTCTTAATAGACTGGAGAAGTTGTTCTTGTTCCTTTTCACTCAACTGTTTGACTTTGTCAGGATAGCCTTGCACAAAAAAATCTGCCAAGCGTTCTGGAAGCAAAGTTTTTAAGGCATTTTTCAAGGATTTTTCCCGATTTTCTTCTAGAAATGTAGTCAAGTCATTTTCAGAAAGATGAGGCAAGACATCCAGTGAAAGGATTTCACCACCCTTGACAAAACTAGACATACGTAGGGCAGCAGGGCCAGACAAACCAAAGTGGGTAAAGAGCAAATCGTGAGTGATGACATGCTTACCATAGCTTAGGGTCACATCGTCCAGCGAAATACCCTGCAAGACCTTGTGTGGAAAATCTGTCAACAAAGGACTCTCAGCGGCCTCAAGTTCGGTGATGGTGTGCTTAAAATGACGGGCGATCTCGTGACCAAACCCAGTTGAACCAGTCGAAGGATAGGATTTACCACCTGTTGTGACAATGAGTTTCTCACAAGTGAAGGTTTGGTCTGCGGACTTAAGGACAAACTGGTCGTCTATCTTTTTAACCGAAACAATCTCCGTTTGAGTAGCAACTCGACCACCGAGTTCAGTGATTTTCTTTTCCAAGGCCTCGATAATGGTCCGAGACTTGTCACTAGCAGGAAAGACGCGTCCGTGGTCTTCGACCTTAAGTTTAACACCATTTTCTGTAAAAAAATTAATGATATCATGGTTATCAAATTGGGAGAAGACACTGTAGAGAAAGCGCCCATTTCCAGGGATGCCAGCTAGCAGGTCGTCCAAGCTACCATTGTTGGTCACATTGCAACGTCCACCACCAGTCCCAGCTAATTTTTTTCCAAGTTTCCGATTTTTTTCGATAAGGAGGGTTTTCTGTCCATAAAAGCTACTGGAAATCGTAGCCATCATACCAGCAGGTCCTCCACCGATGACAATAGTATCAAAATGTTTCATAGCTCTATTGTACCACAAAAAAACAAGAGATGATGGTCACCTCTTGTCAAGAATGCAATTAATCAATTTCATATCCCATCAGCAAACCACCATCTTCTGCATAAAAACTGCAGAGACCAGATGTTGGGATAATTTTAATATCTGCTTGTGGGAAGGTTTCGCGAATTCGCTCTGAGAGCTGTTGGCAACATTTCTCGTTATTGCGTTGGGCCATGATAATACGTCCACCAGCATATCCAGCTTTTACTAACTCATCATAGGCAGCTTGAACTGATTTCTTTGGTCCTCGTGCTTTTTGTAGTAGTTCGAGAGTTCCGGTTTCACTAGCTTCTCCAACCATACGGATGTTGAGAAGGCCAACGACTGTACCGATAAGCTTGCTCAAACGGCCGTTTTTCACCAAGTTATCGACCTTGGCCAGAACAAAGAGCAACTTGGTTTTTTCTTGATAGGCAGTGATAGCTTCAACCACTTCTTCAAAAGACAAGCCCTGGTCAATCAAGTTATTCAATTTTTCTACGAGCAAGTCAACTTCCCCACCAGCAGACAAACTATCAATTACATGAATTTTAGTATCAGGATGGTCTTCAAGATAAATATTCTTTGCTAGTTGAGCACTATTGTGACTGCCAGAAAGAGTACCAGTGATGGTTACTAGGAAAATATTTTTGGCTCCTTCAAATGCTCGTAAATAATCATCTGGGCTTGGACAAGCTGATTTTGAAGCTTCTGCAGTTGCATACATGGTTTCCATCATTTGGTCAATGTCAAGATTGGCATCATCAACAAAGACCTGATCAGCTACTTGAATGGTTAAGGGGACACTTATAAAGGTCGTGTCAATAGCTGGTGTTGCCAGCTGACGATAATCACAACCAGAGTCAGCAATAATCTTCCAAGTCATAGAAATTCTCCATCTTTGTCAGTTATACATTGACAAAGGTTCTGTCTTTTTTTACAATTATATCATGAAAGCCCTTGAAACAAAAGCCTCATCCGTCTGTTGTGACAAGTAGAAAGAAAATGTTATGTCTGAACGTAGAATCTCTGAAAAGTCTCTTGAAAATCTCAGAAAATCAAACCAAGAATCCAATTTATTAACTAGAGAAGCCATCGAAACAGCCCTCTTGCAACTCTTGGAAAAAAAGGACTTGACCAAGATTAGTATTTCTGAATTGGTCAAACGTGCAGGCGTTTCGCGTGCGGCCTTTTATCGCAATTATGATTCCAAAGAGGAGATTTTAGAAAGCGTCTTTAAACGAACTGTCCACAATATTATGGAACAGTTGCATCATTATGATTTAAAGACAGACCTTTATCTGGTCTGGGTTCACCTTTTCCGAGAGGCCAGAAAGGAAGCCAGAGTGATTCAATTGGCCTTGGATTACCATCTGGAAAAAATCTTTGTCCAAGCCATGCAGGAATTTTTAGAAAAATACCATGGGAAATCAAAAGGTGTCAGCTCTTATCTTCATTCCTTTTGGAGCTCGGCCATCGTTTCTGTCCTTCTAAAATGGATCAAGGATGGCATGAAGGTACCAGCTGAAAAGATTGCAGATTTAGGTTTACCATTTTTTAAAAAATAGAGAAAAAGGAGAAGAGATATGACTGAAAAAAGACTAGCATGGGATGAGTATTTTGCAGCCCAAGCCTTACTAATTGCCAATCGTTCCACTTGTAAACGTGCCAAAGTGGGCGCAATTTTGGTAAAGGATAATAAAGTTATTTCCACTGGTTATAATGGTTCGGTGTCAGGGACTGAGCATTGTATTGATCACGAATGTCTGGTCATCGAAGGTCACTGTGTTCGCACTCTTCACGCAGAGGTTAATGCCATTCTCCAAGGTGCAGAACGTGGGGTTCCCAAAGGCTTTACAGCCTATGTGACCCACTTTCCATGTCTAAACTGTACAAAACAATTGCTTCAGGTTGGTTGCAAGCGTGTGGTTTATATCAACCAGTACAGAATGGACGACTACGCCCAATACCTTTATCAAGAAAAAGGGACAGAATTGACTCATTTACCACTTGAGACAGTACAGACAGCTCTTAAAGAGGCTGATCTAAT
>NZ_JANCPI010000018.1:0-35148 GCF_024295435.1 Streptococcus sp. CF7_Ac1-8
AATGCTGTAACTGGAGAAGTAACTTACTTAGATAACGATGGAAATGCAACAACTAAAGAAGCAGCTCCATGGACTCCAGTAAACAACGATACAACATTTGATAAAGTAACTTCACCATCAGTTCCTGATTACACACCAACTAAAGCTGAAGTTCCAGCTAAAGAAAATGTAACAGCAACAGATGAAGATATCGTTGAAACAGTAGTGTACAACCCTACAAAAGTAACGGTTACACCAAACGATCCAAATGTTGATCCAGAAAAACCATTGAATCCAAACGATCCAAATGGTCTAAAATATAAAGATCTAAAACTTACTGAAGAAGTTAAACGTACAATTACGTATACTTACGCAGATGATGTAGCAGATACAACTAAACGTGGAACTGATGCAGCACCTAAACATGAAACAACTGTATCGTTCACTCGTACAGCAACTGTTAACCAAGCAACAGGTGAAGTAACTTACGGTGACTGGACTGCTGTAAACAACGACACTACATTAGAAGGTAAAACAGAACTTCCAGTAATTACAGGATATGTAGCTACAGGAGATGTAGAATCATCTAAGAAAGATGTAGCAAACGTAACAGCAACTGATAAAGATATCGTTGAAAAAGTTGTGTATAAAGACTTAGGTAAATATGTACCAGTAGTACCAGAAGGAACAACTCCTCCAACTATTACTGATCCTAAGTATCCAAACAACCCAACGGATCCTACAAAACCAGGTGAACCAACAACAACGATCCCTAACGTTCCAGGTTTAACACCATTAGATCCATCTACTGGTAAACCATTAGAACCAAAAGATCCAAATGATTTAACAAAAGGTTACAAACCACCAGTACCACAAGATCCAAGTAAAGACACAAATATTGTTTATGTTAAAGATGGATCACAAGTAACGGTAGTTCACTTCGTAGATGAAGACGGTAATGCAGTTCATACTTCATTCGTAGAAGCAGGAGATGCAGGAGCTAAATTCACTAAAGCAGGTGAAGTAACGAAAGTTGTTGAAGAACTTAAAGCAGCTGGTTACACAGTAGTACCAAATAAAGCAGGTCAAGCTGAATATCCAGGTGAAGCAGGAGTATTCGATAGCGTGGATGATAAAGGTAAAGACGGAGTGTCTCAAGTTTACTACGTAACGGTAGCTAAGACAGTTCCAGTAACACCAACAAATCCAGAAAATCCTAACGAAGATCCTAAGAATCCTAAACCAGGAGATCCAATTGATCCAAACAAACCAGATGGACCAAAATGGACTGAAGATGCTCTTAATAAACTAAACAACATCAAGTCAGTAACTCGTACAATTACTTACGTTAAAGATGGTACTGATGAAGAAGTATCTACTACAGAAGCTCCAAAAGTAACTAATAAAGTAAGCTTCACACGTACAGCAATTGTAAATCCAAAAGACGGTTCAGTAGTAGGATACGATACAAACGGTGACGGTAAAGTAGATCTTCCAGCAACAGACACTACAAATGGATGGACAGCTGCAGGAACAGCTAAATTTGCTGAAGTTAAATCACCAGTTGTTAAAGGATATGTTGTAAAACCTAACCAGGATACACAAGGTGACTTAGTAGAAGCTGATGGATCTAAAGTTAAAGCATCTGCGACAGACTTAACAGTAGATTCAGCTAACCAAGATCTGAAAGTTAGATACGTACCAGTAGGATCATGGACTCCGAAAGTACCAGATGGTGATACACCAATTGATCCAATTCCATATCCAAACGATCCAAAAGATCCAGGTAAAGTTGTAGATCCAAATGATCCAACAACTCCAAACGATCCAAACAAACCAAGTGTTCCAGTGATTCCACATATCCCAGGAACAACTCCAAAAGATCCAAATGGAAACCCACTGAAACCAGTAGATCCGAAAGATCCATCTAAAGGATATGTACCACCAACACCTAAGACACCAACAGAAAATACTGTAATTGAGTATGTAAAAGATGATCAAAAAGCAGTAACTAAATTCGTAGATCCAAGTGGAAACCCAATTCCAGGTGTGAATAACATCGAAGAAAAAGGTAAGTCAGGTGAGCCATTAACGAAAGCAACAGAAGTAACTAATGAAATTGCTAAGTTAATCGCTAAAGGATATGAGTTAGTAAGCAACAACTACGGTAAAGATAACAACGGAAACTTCGATAAAGATTCTGGAAAAGATCAAGAATACACTGTAGTGTTAACACCTCACGTTGAGCCAATTAAACCATTTGACCCAACTAACCCGAACGATCCTAACAAACCAAAACCTGGTACACCAATCGATCCAAATAATCCTGATGGACCAAAATGGACTGAAGAGTTAATCAAGTCACTAGAAACGACTAAACACGTTACTCGTACAATTTCATACGTGGATAAAGATGGAAACAAAGTTGAGTACACAGACAAAGATGGAAACAAATCTACAGCTGATGTAACTGACAAAGTAACCTTCACTCGTGAAGCTAAGATTAACGTTGTAACAGGTAATATCGAATATGGTAAATGGACTCCAGTAAACAACGATACTACATTTGATAAAGTAACATCACCAGTAGTTCCAGGATACGTTTTGAAAGATCCAGCTCAAAAAGAAGTAGCTGAGACTACAGGATTAACTGAGAACTCTAAAGATGAAACAATCAAAGTTGTATACGTACCAGTTGGAAAACTTGTACCGAAAGTACCAGATGGTGTAACTCCACCAACTCCAACTCCTTACGATAACGATCCACAAGATCCAGGTAAAGTTGTACCACCAAGTCCAACTAAACCACAAGATCCACAAGATCCAAATAGTCCGAAAGTACCAGTGATTCCTCATATCCCAGGAACAACACCAAAAGTTCCACAAGACCCAACGAAACCAGTGGATCCAAACACTAACCCACTTGTACCGTTGAAACCAGTGGATCCAAAAGATCCATCTAAAGGATATGAAGTACCACCAGTACCAACAAATCCAGGTACGGATACACCAATCGTTTACGAAAATGATAAACAAAAAGCTATCACGAACTTCGTAGATAACAATGGTAAAGTAGTATCTGATCCAGTAGTAGATCAAGGTGATTCAGGTTCTAAATTCACTAAGTCTGGAGAAGTTGAAAGCAAGATCCAAGAGCTTGTTAAGAAAGGTTACATTGTAACAAGCAATGATTACCCTTCAGCAGATACAGATAGAGTATTCGACAATGATAAAGATAAAGATCAAATCTTCAACGTTAAAGTTACTCCACTGATCGTGCCAACAGATCCAAACAGCCCTGATAAACCACAGGTACCAACAGATCCAACGAAACCAGTAGGTCCAAACAACCCACTGAAACCAGTAACACCATCAAATCCAGAACCAGGTAAACCAGTGTTCCCTGAAGATCCAAACAGTCCAGTATGGCCTGAAACAGTGAAAGACTTAGTAACAGAATCTTCTGCAACTCGTACAATCACTTATGTAGATCGCAATGGAAAAGAAGTAGCAGCTACTCACACTGAAACAATCAAGTTCAAACGTACTGCGAAAGTGAACCTAGTAACTGGAGATATCACATATGGTGAATGGACAGTAGTAGGTGATGATACTATCTTAGATGGTAACAAGTTACCGAAAGTGGATGGATACATCGCTCGTGGCGGAGATATCGAATCGTCTCAAAAAGATATCGAAGCAAAACCAGGTGTAAACATCACTGAAAAAGTCGTTTACGACAAACTTGGATCATGGATTCCAAAATTACCGGAGGGACAAGATCAAGTTCCACCAACTCCATATCCAAACGATCCTACAGATCCAACTAAACCAGGAACAGATAAACCAAAAGTACCTTACGTACCAGGATTTATCCCTGTAGATCCAAATGG
The DNA here is from genome assembly GCF_024295435.1 of Streptococcus sp. CF7_Ac1-8. Classification (GTDB taxonomy): domain Bacteria; phylum Bacillota; class Bacilli; order Lactobacillales; family Streptococcaceae; genus Streptococcus; species Streptococcus mitis_AP. Next base: position 3,873 of record NZ_JANCPI010000018.1, read on the forward strand.
AAATCCATTGAAACCAGTTGATCCAAACGATCCAACGAAAGGATATGAAGTACCGGATGTACCTGCAGATCCAACTCAAGATACGCCAATCAAGTACATCCCTGTTCCTACACCAAATAATGGTGGTGGCAACAATGGAGGCGGAGGTGGTAATACACCAACTCCACAACCTCAACCCAATCCAACTCCTCAACCAGAACCTAGTCCTGCACCAAATCCTGTTCCAGTGACACCTGAGACTCCTGAACAACCAGTAGTTCCAGTGGCACCTGAACAACCAGCAGAGCCTGCTACACCACAGTATATGGATGGTCAACGTGAACTTCCAAATACAGGTACAGAAGCACACTCTAGTCTTGCAGCACTTGGACTTCTAGGAGCTTTGAGTGGATTCGGATTGATTGCTCGTAAGAAAAGAAAAGACGAAGAATAATTCAGACTTTCTTTCAAACAGTGATTGATTCAGCCTAAGAAAGAACTTGAGATTTAATATCTCAGGTTCTTTTCTTTTTTGAAAATGGTATAATATAGTGAGAACGATAGAGGAGAAGTGTAAATTGATCGCACAACTAGATACAAAAACAGTCTATAGTTTTATGGAGAGTGTCATTTCAATCGACAAGTATGTGAGAGTAGCAAAAGACTATGGATACACTCATCTGGCTATGATGGATATTGACAATCTTTATGGGGCTTTCGACTTTCTAGAGGTTACAAAAAAATATGGCATTCATCCTTTGTTAGGGCTTGAAATGAATATGCTTGTAGATGACAAGGATGTAAATCTGCGCTTTTTAGCTTTATCTAGTGTGGGCTATCAGCAGTTGATGAAACTTTCAACAGCAAAGATGCAGGGGGAGAAAAGTTGGTCAGTTCTATCTCAGTATCTAGAGGATATTGCGGTAATTGTGCCTTATTTTGAAGAACTTGAGTTGTTAAATCTAGGCTGTGATTACTATATAGGGGTTTACCCAGAAACACTGGCCAGAGAATTTCACCATCCTATTTTGCCATTGTATCGGGTCAATGCATTTGAAAGTAAGGATAGAGAAGTTCTTCAAGTACTAACAGCGATTAAAGAAAATCAACCGCTCAGAGAAGTTCCTTTGCGTTCGAGACAAGATGTTTTTATATCAGCAAGTTCTTTAGAGAAACTATTCCAAGAACGTTTTCCTCAAGCCTTGGACAATTTAGAAAAGCTTATTTCAGGTATTTCTTATGACTTGGATACTAGTCTGAAACTGCCTCGCTTTAATCCTGCTAGACCAGCAGTAGAAGAGTTGAGAGAACGTGCTGAATTGGGACTTACTCAGAAGGGGTTGACTAGTGAAGAATATCAAGACCGTCTAGACCAAGAATTGGCTGTTATTCATGATATGGGCTTTGACGATTATTTCTTGGTTGTCTGGGATTTGTTGCGTTTTGGACGTTCGAATGGTTATTATATGGGAATGGGACGGGGTTCTGCAGTTGGTAGCTTGGTTTCCTATGCTTTGGATATCACAGGGATTGACCCAGTAGAGAAGAATCTCATTTTTGAACGTTTTCTCAATCGTGAACGCTATACCATGCCAGATATTGATATTGATATCCCAGATATTTATCGTCCAGATTTTATCAGATATGTTGGTAATAAATATGGCAGTAAACATGCGGCTCAAATCGTTACTTTTTCTACCTTTGGGGCTAAGCAAGCTCTTCGAGATGTCTTGAAACGTTTTGGTGTGCCAGAGTATGAATTATCTGCAATTACCAAGAAAATCAGTTTTCGTGATAATCTCAAGTCAGCTTACGAAGGCAATCTACAGTTTCGTCAGCAAATCAATAGTAAGTTAGAATATCAAAAAGCCTTTGAAATTGCTTGCAAGATTGAGGGCTATCCAAGACAAACCTCTGTCCATGCGGCTGGTGTTGTGATTAGTGACCAAGATTTGACAGACTATATCCCACTAAAGCATGGTGATGAAATTCCACTGACTCAGTATGATGCTCATGGAGTTGAAGCAAGTGGACTTTTGAAAATGGACTTTCTGGGACTGCGAAATTTGACCTTTGTCCAGAAGATGCAAGAGTTGCTTGCTGAATCAGAAGGTATTCACTTGAAAATTGAAGAAATCGATTTAGAAGACAACGACACCCTAGCTTTGTTTGCGTCTGGTAATACAAAAGGTATCTTTCAATTTGAGCAACCTGGTGCTATTCGCCTGCTCAAACGTGTGCAACCAGTCTGTTTTGAAGATGTTGTAGCAACTACTTCCCTAAATCGACCAGGTGCTAGTGATTATATCAATAATTTTGTAGCTAGAAAACATGGGCAGGAAGAAGTGACTGTTCTAGATTCAGCTCTGGAGGATATTTTGGCTCCAACTTATGGCATTATGCTCTATCAGGAGCAGGTTATGCAGGTTGCTCAGCGATTTGCTGGATTTAGTCTTGGTAAGGCCGATATTTTGCGTCGAGCTATGGGGAAAAAGGATGCCTCTGCCATGCATGAGATGAGGGCTTCCTTTATTCAAGGCTCCATAGAAGCTGGTCATACTGCGGAAAAAGCAGAGCAGGTCTTTGATGTCATGGAGAAGTTTGCAGGTTATGGATTTAATAGATCTCATGCCTATGCATACTCAGCCTTGGCCTTCCAGTTGGCTTATTTCAAAACGCATTATCCAGCCATTTTTTATCAGGTTATGTTGAATTCTGCCAACAGTGATTACTTAATAGATGCACTTGAAGCAGGCTTTGAAGTGGCGCCTCTGTCTATCAACACCATTCCCTATCACGATAAAATTGCCAACAAGTCCATCTATCTAGGATTGAAATCGATTAAGGGAGTCAGCAAGGATTTGGCTCTATTGATTCTTGAAAATAGACCCTATTCCAACATTGAAGATTTTATAGCTAAATTACCTGAGAATTATCTGAAACTTCCTCTGCTAGAACCTTTGGTAAAAGTTGGTCTTTTCGATTCATTTGAAAAAAATCGTCAAAAAGTATTCAATAATTTAGTTAATCTATTTGAATTTGTAAAAGAGTTAGGAAGTTTGTTTGGAGATACTATTTATAGTTGGCAGGAATCGGAAGATTGGACGGAACAAGAAAAATTCTATATGGAACAAGAGCTTTTAGGGATAGGTGTCAGCAAACATCCCCTACAAACTATCGCAAATAAAGCTATTTACCAGATTACACCAATTGGGAATTTGTCAGAAAATAGTTACGCTATTATTTTGGTTGAAGTTCAGAAAATAAAAGTAATTCGTACCAAAAAGGGCGAAAACATGGCTTTCTTACAGGTAGATGATAGTAAGAAAAAATTGGATGTCACTCTCTTTTCAGACTTATATCGACAGGTTGGGCAGGAAATAAAAGAGGGAGCCTTCTACTATATAAAAGGAAAAATCCAGTCACGTGATGGCCGTCTGCAAATGATTGCACAAGAAATAAGAGAAGCAGTTGCTGAACGCTTTTGGATACAGGTAAAAAATCATGAATCGGATCAAGAAATTTCACGTATTTTAGACCAGTATAAAGGTCCAATACCAGTCATCATCAGGTATGAAGAGGAACAGAAAACCATCGTTTCTCCCCATCATTTTGTAGCTAAATTCAATGAATTAGAGGAGAAATTGAATGAAATCGTTATGAAAACGATTTATCGCTAAAAATACGGAAAATAGAAGAATTTTAAAATCAAATGTGGTATAATCAAGAAGAATGTTAAAAGAAAAAGGAGCATAAACCAATATGAAACGTATTGCTGTTTTAACTAGTGGTGGAGACGCCCCTGGTATGAACGCTGCTATCCGTGCAGTTGTTCGTCAAGCAATTTCAGAAGGAATGGAAGTGTTTGGTATCTATGACGGATATGCTGGTATGGTTGCCGGTGAAATTCATCCCTTAAATGCGGCTTCAGTAGGAAACATCATTTCTCGTGGTGGTACTTTCCTTCACTCAGCTCGTTACCCAGAGTTCGCTCAACTTGAAGGGCAACTTAAAGGGATTGAGCAATTGAAAAAACACGGCATTGAAGGTGTAGTTGTTATCGGTGGTGACGGATCTTACCACGGTGCTATGCGTTTGACTGAGCATGGTTTCCCAGCTATCGGTCTTCCAGGTACAATTGATAACGATATCGTTGGTACTGACTTCACAATCGGTTTTGACACAGCGGTTACGACTGCTATGGACGCTATCGATAAGATTCGTGATACATCATTAAGTCACCGTCGTACTTTTGTCATCGAAGTTATGGGGCGTAACGCTGGTGATATCGCTCTTTGGGCGGGTATCGCAACTGGTGCTGATGAAATTATCATCCCTGAAGAAGACTTCAAAATTGAAGATATCGTAGCAAGTATCAAAGCTGGCTATGAATGTGGTAAAAGACACAATATCATCGTTTTGGCAGAGGGTGTTATGTCAGCAGATGAATTTGCTCAAAAACTAAAAGAAGCTGGAGATACGACCGATCTTCGTGTGACAGAACTTGGACATATTCAACGTGGTGGTTCTCCAACTGCGCGTGACCGTGTATTGGCGTCACGTATGGGTGCCCATGCTGTTAAACTTCTTAAAAAAGGTATCGGTGGTGTTGCGGTAGGTATTCGTAACGAAAAAATGGTTGAAAATCCAATTCTTGGTACTGCAGAAGAAGGAGCATTGTTTAGTTTGGCAGCAGACGGTAAGATTATTGTAAATAATCCACACAAAGCTGATCTTGACCTGTCACAATTGAACAATTGCTTGTCATAATTTATAATTTAGTTAATAAGACCAAAAAGGTCATATATATAAAGGAGTCACAAAAATCATGAATAAACGTGTAAAAATCGTTGCAACTTTGGGACCTGCGGTAGAAATCCGTGGTGGTAAAAAATTTGGTGAGGACGGATACTGGGGTGAAAAACTTGATGTTGAAGCTTCAGCTAAAAACATTGCCAAATTGATTGAAGCTGGTGCTAACACATTCCGTTTCAACTTCTCACACGGTGACCACCAAGAACAAGGTGAGCGTATGGCAACTGTTAAACTTGCAGAAAAACTTGCAGGTAAAAAAGTTGGTTTCCTTCTTGATACTAAAGGACCAGAAATCCGTACAGAATTGTTCGAAGGTGAAGCTAAAGAGTATTCATACAAAACTGGTGAGAAAATCCGTGTTGCGACTAAACAAGGAATCAAATCAACTCGTGATGTGATTGCATTGAACGTTGCTGGTGCTCTTGATATCTATGATGATGTTGAAGTTGGTCGTCAAGTTTTGGTTGACGATGGTAAACTTGGTCTTCGTGTGGTTGCTAAAGATGATGCAACTCGTGAATTTGAAGTTGAAGTTGAAAACGATGGCGTAATTGCTAAACAAAAAGGTGTTAACATCCCTAACACTAAAATTCCTTTCCCAGCTCTTGCTGATCGTGATAACGATGATATCCGTTTCGGTCTTGAACAAGGTATCAACTTCATCGCGATTTCATTCGTACGTACTGCAAAAGACGTGAACGAAGTTCGTGCAATCTGTGAAGAAACTGGAAATGGACACGTTCAATTGTTCGCTAAAATCGAAAATCAACAAGGTATCGACAACTTGGATGAAATCATCGAAGCTGCTGACGGTATCATGATCGCTCGTGGTGACATGGGTATCGAAGTACCATTCGAAATGGTTCCAGTTTACCAAAAAATGATCATCAAGAAAGTTAATGCTGCAGGTAAAGTTGTTATCACTGCAACAAACATGCTTGAAACAATGACTGAAAAACCACGTGCAACTCGTTCAGAAGTATCAGACGTATTCAACGCTGTTATCGATGGAACTGATGCTACAATGCTTTCAGGTGAGTCTGCAAACGGTAAATACCCACTTGAGTCAGTAGCTACAATGGCTACAATCGATAAGAACGCTCAAACTCTTCTTAACGAATACGGACGTTTGAACTCAGATTCATTTGAACGTAACTCTAAGACAGAAGTAATGGCTTCAGCTGTTAAAGATGCTACTAACTCAATGGATATCAAATTGGTTGTAACTCTTACTAAGACTGGACACACTGCACGTTTGATTTCTAAATACCGTCCAAATGCTGACATCTTGGCATTGACATTCGACGAATTGACAGAACGTGGATTGATGTTGAACTGGGGTGTTATCCCAATGTTGACAGATGCTCCATCATCAACTGACGATATGTTCGAAATCGCTGAACGTAAAGCAGTTGAAGCAGGACTTGTACAATCTGGTGACGATATCGTTATCGTAGCTGGTGTACCAGTTGGAGAAGCTGTTCGTACAAACACAATGCGTATCCGTACAGTACGTTAATCTAACATTAAAAAGCCTATCATATCAAGCTTTCTAGCCTGTATGATGGGCTCTTTTTTTGTGCCAGAGGGCAAAAAAAGGGGCAAAACTTTTTACTTTCGATTTAATGAGATAGTATAAAGTGCTGATTGCTTCATACTTTTAATAATGTGAGTGTTGATTTGATGTGGTGTCTTAATGTCTTTATTCAATACTCGTGTCATGATAGTTTTATTGAGATCTTATTTCCTTCATGCAACTTTCATAAAAGGTTTAGTTTAGAAACAAATAAAAAAAAACTCCCTGATGACTCAAGGAGTTTTTTCTATCTAAATTAGTTTTTAGAAGCAGCTTGGAATTCTGGGTTTTTCCATGCTTCGTCAATGATAGCTTGCAATTCATTTGCAGATGCTTGCATTTTTTGAGTTTCTGCGTCGTTCAATGGGATGTTTACTGGACGAACAATACCGTGTGCACCAACAACAGCTGGTTGACCGATAAAGACGTTTTTAACTCCGTATTGACCTTCTTGGAATACTGAAAGTGGAAGTACTGCGTTTTCATCGTCAAGGATTGCTTTAGTAATACGAGCAAGTGCTACTGCGATACCGTAGTATGTTGCACCTTTTTTGTTGATGATTGTGTAAGCTGCGTCACGAACACCTTCGAACAATTCAATCAATTCAGCTTCTTGAACATTTTGAGTGTCTTTAAGGAATTCTTCAAGGTTTACACCAGCGATGTTAGCGTGTGACCAAACAGCGAACTCAGAGTCACCGTGTTCACCCATGATGTAGGCGTGGACTGAACGAGCATCAACATCCAATTTTTCAGCAAGTGCTTGACGGAAACGAGCTGAGTCAAGTGAAGTACCTGAACCGATAACGCGTTCTTTAGGGAATCCAGAGAATTTCCAAGTTGAGTAAGTCAAGACGTCAACTGGGTTAGCAGCAACAAGGAAGATACCTTTGAAACCTGATTCAACAACTTGAGTTACGATTGATTTGTTGATAGCAAGGTTTTTACCTACAAGGTCAAGACGAGTTTCACCTGGTTTTTGAGGCGCACCTGCAGTGATTACAACAAGGTCTGCGTCTGCACAGTCAGAGTATTGAGCTGCATAGATTTTTTTAGGTGAAGTGAAGGCAAGGGCGTGACTAAGGTCAAGCGCGTCACCAACAGCTTTTTCATGCAATTGTGGAATTTCGATAATTCCAAGCTCTTGTGCAATTCCTTGGTTAACAAGTGCAAAAGCGTAAGAAGAACCTACAGCACCATCACCGACAAGGATAACTTTTTTGTGTTGTTTAGTTGAAGTCATTATTCTAAACATCTCCTTAATTTTATTCAGGGATTTCCCCAGTTATTTCAATTTTATCACTTTTAAAAAGCTTTGTCACGGATATGCCTTGCAGTTCTTGATGTAAACGTTTTAGCGATTTTAGATATCTGAAATATGGCGGACATTATGGTATAATATAATTAATTACTAATAGTGAAATGAGGCATTTATTAATGCAGGATAGAAATTTAGTGAATGTCAATCTGACAAAGGAGATGAAGACGAGCTTTATCGACTACGCCATGAGTGTTATCGTAGCGCGGGCTCTTCCTGATGTTCGAGATGGCTTAAAACCCGTTCACCGTCGGATTCTCTACGGAATGAATGAATTGGGTGTTACTCCAGACAAACCTCATAAAAAATCTGCTCGTATTACAGGGGATGTCATGGGTAAATACCACCCACACGGGGATTCCTCTATCTATGAAGCCATGGTCCGTATGGCTCAATGGTGGAGCTACCGTTACATGCTTGTCGATGGGCATGGAAACTTTGGTTCTATGGATGGAGACGGTGCTGCTGCCCAGCGTTATACTGAGGCCCGTATGAGCAAGATTGCTCTAGAAATGCTTCGTGATATCAATAAGAATACAGTTGATTTTGTTGATAATTACGATGCCAATGAACGTGAACCCTTGGTATTGCCAGCGCGCTTTCCAAATCTTTTAGTTAATGGAGCGACTGGTATTGCGGTTGGGATGGCAACCAATATTCCACCTCATAACTTGGGTGAAACCATTGATGCAGTGAAGTTGGTCATGGACAATCCTGAAGTGACTACTAAGGACTTGATGGAAGTTTTGCCTGGGCCAGATTTTCCAACTGGTGCCCTTGTTATGGGGAAATCAGGTATTCATAAGGCTTATGAAACAGGTAAAGGTTCTATTGTCCTTCGTTCACGTACTGAAATTGAAGAAACTAAGACTGGCCGTGAGCGTATTGTTGTTACAGAATTTCCTTATATGGTCAATAAAACAAAGGTGCATGAGCATATTGTTCGTTTGGTTCAGGAAAAACGCATTGAGGGTATTACAGCAGTTCGTGATGAGTCAAACCGCGAAGGGGTTCGTTTCGTAATCGAGGTCAAACGTGATGCATCCGCAAATGTTATTCTCAATAACCTCTTCAAGATGACCCAGATGCAAACCAACTTTGGTTTCAATATGCTTGCTATCCAAAATGGTGTACCCAAGATTTTGTCCCTTCGTCAGATTTTGGATGCTTATATTGAGCACCAAAAAGAAGTGGTTGTTCGTCGGACTCGTTTTGATAAGGAAAAAGCAGAAGCGCGTGCTCATATCTTAGAAGGTCTCTTAATTGCGCTAGACCATATCGATGAAGTGATTCGTATCATCCGTGCTAGTGAAACGGATGCGGAAGCACAAGCTGAGTTGATGAGCAAGTTTAAGCTTTCTGAACGTCAAAGTCAAGCTATTCTTGATATGCGTCTTCGTCGTTTGACAGGTTTGGAACGCGATAAGATTCAGTCTGAGTATGATGATCTCTTGGCTTTGATTGCAGATTTGGCGGATATTCTTGCTAAGCCTGAACGTGTTTCTCAAATCATTAAAGATGAATTAGACGAAGTCAAGCGTAAGTTTGGAGACCAACGTCGTACTGAATTGATGGTCGGTGAAGTTTTGAGTCTTGAAGACGAGGATTTGATTGAAGAATCGGATGTCTTGATTACACTGTCTAACAAAGGCTACATCAAACGTCTGGATCAAGCCGAGTTTACTGCTCAAAAACGTGGTGGTCGTGGTGTTCAAGGAACCGGTGTAAAGGATGACGACTTTGTTCGTGAGTTAGTGTCGACTAGCACTCATGATCACCTGCTCTTCTTTACAAATAAAGGGCGTGTCTATCGCCTGAAAGGTTATGAAATTCCTGAATATGGCCGTACTGCCAAGGGATTGCCGATTGTCAATCTTTTGAAATTGGATGAAGGCGAAAGTATTCAGACTATCATCAATGTTGAGTCTGAACGTAGTGATGAAGCTTACCTCTTCTTCACAACCCGTCATGGTATTGTGAAGAGAACCAGCGTTAAGGAATTTGCTAACATTCGTCAGAATGGACTTAAAGCACTGAACCTCAAAGATGAAGATGAATTGATTAATGTACTGTTGACAGAAGAAGATACGGATATTATCATTGGTACTAAGTTTGGCTACGCAGTGCGCTTTAATCAATCAGCCGTTCGTGGAATGAGTCGTATCGCTACGGGTGTGAAAGGTGTCAATCTTCGTGAAGGAGATACAGTAGTTGGTGCCAGTGTGATTACAGACCAGGATGAGGTTCTGATCATCACTGAAAAAGGATATGGTAAGCGCACCGTTGCGACTGAATATCCAACAAAAGGTCGTGGTGGTAAAGGGATGCAAACTGCTAAAATTACTGAAAAGAATGGTTCCCTTGCTGGTCTTATGACAGTTAAAGGCGATGAAGATTTGATGATTATCACTGATACAGGTGTCATGATTCGAACCAACGTTGCCAATATTTCACAAACAGGTCGCTCAACTATGGGAGTTAAAGTGATGCGCCTGGACCAAGATGCTAAAATTGTAACCTTTACTACGGTTACAGCGGCAGAAAAAGAAGAAGTTGGGGCAGAAAACGAAACAGAAGGTGAAGCATAATGTCTCATAAAAAGAACAAAAAGAAAACAAATCGTAAAAATTTACTAATCAATATCCTGGCAGGATTTTTAATTCTCTTGTCACTTGCTTTGATTTTCAATTCAAAAATTCGTGATATGTTCATGGTTTGGAATACTAATAAATACCAAGTCAGCCAGGTATCAAAAGAAAAATTGGAAGAAAATCAAGATACAGAAGGAAATTTTGACTTTGATTCAGTAAAAGCTATCTCGTCAGAAGCTGTCTTATCCTCACAATGGGATTCGCAAAAATTGCCTGTTATCGGTGGAATTGCTGTTCCTGAGGTAGAAATTAACTTGCCTATTTTTAAGGGGCTCGATAATGTCAATCTCTTCTATGGAGCTGGTACAATGAAGCGTGACCAAGTGATGGGGAAAGGAAACTATTCACTTGCGAGCCATCACATCTTCACGGCGGAAAATGCCAGTCAAATGCTTTTTTCTCCACTGTCACGTGCTAAAAATGGGATGAAAATTTATCTAACTGATAAGGATAAAGTTTATACCTATGAAATCCGTGAAGTGAAGCATGTGACTCCAGATCGCGTCGATGAGATTGATGACCGTAGTGGTGTTGATGAAATCACGCTTGTAACCTGTGTAGACTATGATGCGACAGAGCGTATTATCGTAAAAGGTGATTTGAAAGATACAAAAGACTATTCACAAACCCCTGAAGAAATTCTAACAGCTTTCAATCAACCATATAAACAACGCTATTAAAGATAAAATCAGTAAAATCTTAGGTTTTACTGATTTTTTATAGATTGCGTTTCAAAATAAACTGTTATGAAATACAGAAAACGTTTCCTTAATTCTAAAGTTTGTGATATAATTATCAGGTAAAAAAATTTTAGGAGTTTATTATGGTTTCTTCAGAATTTATCTCAAAGATTGAATTTGCTTGCAAGAAGAAGGAAAGTCTTTATAGTCAAAGCAAATTTAAGTATGCGATTCGTTCTATGTTCGCAGGTGCATTTTTAACCTTCAGTACGGCTGCTGGTGCAGTTGGGGCTGACTTGATTAATAAAATTGCACCAGGTAGTGGACGCTTCCTCTTCCCCTTTGTCTTTGCTTGGGGATTGGCCTACATTGTTTTCTTGAATGCCGAGTTGGTAACATCAAATATGATGTTCTTGACTGCTGGTAGTTTCTTGAAAAAAATCTCTTGGAGAAAGACAGCTGAGATTTTACTTTACTGTACCTTGTTCAACCTTATCGGGGCTTTGATAGCAGGTTGGGGCTTTGCTCATTCAGCAGCCTATGCACATCTGACTCATGATAGTTTCATCTCTGGGGTTGTAGAGATGAAGTTAGGCCGTTCCAATGAGCTAGTCTTACTTGAAGGTATTTTAGCCAATATTTTCGTAAATATTGCGATTCTTTCATTTGTTTTAGTCAAAGATGGTGGTGCCAAACTTTGGCTAGTTTTATCAGCAATTTACATGTTTGTATTCTTAACAAACGAGCACATCGCTGCGAACTTTGCTTCTTTCGCGATTGTGAAATTCAGTGTTGCTGCGGATTCAATTGCTAACTTTGGTGTTGGAAATATGCTTCGTCACTGGGGTGTAACCTTCATTGGGAACTTCATTGGTGGTGGTCTCTTGATGGGTCTTCCATACGCCTTCCTCAATAAAAACGAAGATACTTATGTAGATTAAAAAAATGAGCACGATTGAGTCGTGCTTTTTTCATTTTTAAAATAAGGTAATAGTTAGTTCTTATATCAAAATATAGAAAACTGATATTGGTAAACTATAATTTAAGGTGCTACAATATACTTAATCAACTATTTGGAGGTCGTTTTATGACTCGTGATTTTAAATTTGAAACTTTGCAACTACATGCTGGTCAAGTCGTGGATCCAGCTACCAAGTCTCGGGCAGTACCGATTTATCAGACAACATCCTTTGTTTTTGATGATACGCAGGAAGGTGCGGATCTCTTTGCCTTGAGAAAACCAGGGAACATCTATACCCGTATTACCAATCCTACAACAGCGGCCTTTGAAGAAAGAATCGCTGCTCTTGAAGGTGGTGTTGGAGCTCTTGCAACAGCATCAGGTATGGCTGCGGTGACTTATACGATTTTGGCTCTTGCCCATGCTGGTGACCATGTAGTGGCAGCATCAACTATTTACGGTGGAACCTTCAATCTCTTGAAAGAAACCCTTCCTCGTTATGGGATCACAACAACCTTTGTCGATGTGGATAACTTGGAGGAAGTAGAAGCAGCTATCAATGACAATACCAAGCTTGTCTTGATTGAAACCTTGGGCAACCCCTTGATTAACATTCCAGATTTGGAAAAATTGGCAGAGATTGCTCATAAGCATCAGATTCCACTTGTTTCTGACAATACCTTTGCTACACCTTATTTGATTAACGTTTTTTCTCACGGTGTAGATATTGCTATTCACTCTGCGACTAAATTTATCGGGGGTCATGGTACGACTATTGGTGGAGTGATTGTCGATAGCGGGCGTTTTGACTGGGCGGCTTCAGGAAAATTCCCTCAATTTGTTGAGGAAGACCCAAGCTACCACAATTTGAGCTATACTCGTGATGTGGGGGCAGCAGCCTTTATTATCGCTGTCCGTGTTCAATTGCTTCGTGATACAGGGGCGGCCTTGTCACCATTTAATGCCTTCTTGTTGCTACAAGGACTTGAAACCCTTTCACTTCGTGTGGAACGCCATGTGCAAAATGCTGAGAAAATTGTTGATTTTCTTGTCAACCATCCTAAGGTAGAAAAGGTCAATTATCCAAAACTAGCAGATAGTCCTTATCATGCTTTGGCTGAGAAATATTTACCAAAAGGTGTGGGTTCAATCTTTACCTTCCATGTCAAAGGTGGAGAGGCAGAAGCACGTAAGGTCATTGATCATTTAGAAATCTTTTCTGATCTTGCAAACGTGGCAGATGCCAAATCGCTTGTTGTCCATCCAGCAACAACCACTCACGGTCAATTGTCAGAAAAAGACCTAGAAGCAGCTGGCGTCACACCAAACCAAATCCGCTTGTCTATCGGACTTGAAAATGTAGAGGATTTGATTGAAGATTTGCGCTTGGCCTTGGAAAAAATTTAAAGAAAAAGAAGATAAACAGTGGGTTTCGACTCACTGTTTTTGATTTTCCTTCAGGCATGATATAATGGTTACAGAAGTCTAGAAAGAGGAACGATATGAACGAAATCAAATGTCCCAACTGTGGGGAAGTCTTTACAGTAAATGAAAGTCAGTATGCCGAACTTTTGTCCCAAGTGAGAACAGCAGAGTTTGATAAGGAATTACACGACCGCATGAAGCAGGAACTGGCCTTGGCTGAGCAAAAGGCTATGAATGAGCAACAGTCTAAACTAGCTCAAAAAGACCAAGAAATCGCGCAATTGCAGAGTCAAATCCAAAACTTTGATACAGAGAAAGAGTTGGCTAAGAAAGAGGTTGAACAGACAAGCCATCAGGCTCTCTTGGCTAAGGACAAGGAAGTGCAGGCCTTGGAAAACCAATTGGCTACCTTGCGTTTAGAGCATGAAAATCAACTGCAAAAGACCCTTTCTGACCTTGAAAAAGAACGGGATCAGGTTAAAAATCAGCTTCTCTTGCAAGAAAAGGAAAGTGAGTTATCTTTGGCTTCTGTTAAGCAAAACTATGAAGCCCAACTTAAAGCAACCAGTGAACAAGTCGAATTTTACAAGAATTTCAAAGCCCAACAATCTACAAAAGCCATCGGGGAAAGTCTGGAACACTATGCAGAGAGTGAGTTTAACAAGGTCCGTAGTTTTGCCTTTCCAAATGCTTACTTTGAAAAGGATAACAAGGTTTCAGCGCGTGGGTCTAAGGGTGACTTTATCTTCCGGGAGTGTGATGAAAATGGGGTCGAAATTATTTCCATCATGTTTGAGATGAAAAATGAAGCTGACAGAACAGAGAAGAAGCACAAGAATGCGGATTTTTACAAGGAATTAGACAAGGACCGTCGTGAAAAAAATTGCGAATATGCTGTTTTGGTGACCATGCTAGAGGCAGATAACGACTACTTCAACACGGGTATTGTGGATGTCAGTCATGAATATGAAAAGATGTATGTGGTTCGTCCTCAATTCTTTATCCAGTTGATTGGTCTCTTACGAAATGCGGCGCTTAATTCCCTAAAATATAAGCAGGAGTTGGCCTTGGTTCGCGAACAAAATATCGACATTACGCATTTTGAGGAAGACTTGGATGCCTTTAAACAGGCCTTTGCTAAGAACTATAACTCAGCTTCGACTAACTTTGGCAAAGCTATCGATGAAATTGACAAGGCTATCAAACGGATGGAAGAGGTCAAGAAGTTCCTAACAACATCCGAAAACCAACTCCGCCTAGCTAATAATAAATTGGAAGATGTCTCCGTCAAAAAATTGACCCGAAAAAATCCAACCATGAAAGCAAAGTTCGAAGCGCTGAAGGGGGAGTAGAAAGCAAAAATGAACGGTATTATCAACTTAAAAAAAGAAGCGGGGATGACCTCGCATGATGCGGTTTTTAAACTGCGTAAGATTTTGGGAACCAAGAAGATTGGTCATGGTGGGACCCTGGATCCGGATGTGGTGGGTGTTTTGCCGATTGCGGTTGGCAAGGCGACCCGCATGGTCGAGTTTATGCAGGATGAGGGCAAGGTCTACGAGGGAGAAATCACTCTCGGCTATTCCACGACGACTGAGGATGCAAGTGGGGAAGTAGTTGCAGAAACCCCTGTTTTGTCTCCCCTGGATGAAAAGCTTGTTGATGAAGCAATCGCTAGTTTGACTGGGCCTATTACTCAGATTCCACCTATGTATTCGGCTGTCAAGGTCAATGGTCGTAAGCTTTATGAGTATGCGCGTGCTGGTCAGGAAGTGGAGCGTCCAGAACGTCAGGTGACCATTTATCAATTTGAACGGACAAGTCCGATTTTTTATGAGAGCGAACTTGCACGTTTTACTTTCCGTGTGAAATGTAGCAAGGGAACCTATATTCGTACCTTATCGGTTGACTTGGGAGAAAAACTTGGCTATGCTGCCCATATGTCTCAGTTAACTCGTACTAGTGCAGCTGGTTTGCAACTGGAAGATGCTCTTACCTTGGAAGAAATTGCTGAAAGAGTTGAGGTTGGTCAACTGGACTTTCTCCATCCTCTAGAGATTGGGACAGGCGACCTTGTCAAAGTTTTCCTAAGTCCAGAAGAGGCTACAGAAGTGCGTTTTGGTCGTTTTATCGAACTCGAACAAACAGAACAAGAATTAGCTGCTTTTGAAGATGATAAATTGCTAGCCATTCTAGAAAAACGGGACAATCTCTACAAGCCAAGGAAGGTTTTTAGCTAATCTAACTGGGGTGTAGGGAGTGTTGTTTCCCCTAGACTATCCAAATCAGACTATAAATTTTGCAAAAAATGTGATAGAATAGACGACGGATAAAAAAACGGAGGATAGCATGCAAAATAGACCAATCATTATCGGAGTGACAGGTGGTTCTGGTGGAGGTAAGACCAGTGTTTCAAGAGCCATTTTATCGCATTTTCCTGATGAAAAGATTTCCATGATTGAGCATGATTCATACTACAAGGATCAGTCTCACTTGACCTTTGAAGAGCGTGTCAAAACCAACTACGACCATCCTTTTGCCTTTGATACAGACTTGATGATCGAGCAGATTAAGGAATTGTTGGCAGGGCGTCCGGTGGACATTCCGACTTATGACTATACAGAGCATACACGAAGCAGCAAGACTTATCGCCAAGAACCTCAAGATGTCTTTATTGTTGAGGGGATTCTTGTTTTAGAGGACAAGCGTCTGCGTGATTTGATGGATATCAAGATTTTTGTGGATACGGATGACGATGTGCGCATTATTCGTCGTATCAAGCGCGATATGGAAGAGCGTGGCCGTAGCCTTGATAGCGTCATTGACCAGTACTTAGGTGTGGTCAAACCTATGTACCACCAGTTTATCGAGCCAACCAAGCGTTATGCTGATATCGTCATTCCTGAGGGAGTCAGCAATACAGTGGCTATCGACCTGTTGACAACCAAGATTGCAAAGATTTTGGAAGAAGCTCGAAACAGCAAATAATCAGACGTGGAGGCCTGGCCTCCTTTTTTATTTTTCCCTCATAATGGTACATAAATGAAGATTTTTAGGCATATTTTTGGTATAATAATACCCATGAAAGAGCAAGAAAATGAATAGTAGGTGGAGATGGAAAAGTATTTATCGGTAACAACTTTGACCAAGTATCTGAAAATGAAATTCGATAAAGACCCTTACTTGGAACGGGTCTATTTAACTGGTCAAGTTTCCAATTTTCGTAAACGACCTACTCACCAATATTTCTCCCTAAAGGATGACCATGCAGTTATTCAAGCGACCATCTGGTCTGGAATTTATCAGAAATTAGGTTTCGACCTGGAAGAAGGGATGAAAATCAATGTGATTGGGCGTGTGCAGGTCTATGAACCAAGTGGTAGCTACTCCATCATCATTGAAAAGGCAGAGCCTGATGGAGTTGGTGCGCTTGCGATTCAGTTTGAACAACTCAAGAAAAAACTAACAGAAGAAGGCCTGTTTCAAGAACGCTTCAAGCAACCTCTGCCCCAATTTTCTAAGAGAATTGGTGTGGTAACCAGTCGTAGTGGAGCCGTTATTCGAGATATTATCACGACCGTCAGCAGGCGATTCCCAGGTGTGGACATTCTTCTCTATCCGACCAAGGTTCAAGGTGAAGGGGCTGCGGAGGAAATTGCTCGAAATATTTCGCGTGCTAATGAACGTGACGATTTGGACTTGCTCATTATTGGTCGTGGTGGTGGTTCCATCGAGGATCTCTGGGCCTTTAACGAAGAAATTGTGGTGCGGGCTATTTTTGAATCTCGTCTGCCAGTTATTTCTAGTGTGGGGCATGAGACAGATGTGACCTTGGCGGATTTTGTGGCAGATAGAAGGGCTGCGACTCCAACAGCTGCAGCTGAACTGGCAACGCCTGTGACCAAGTTGGATCTATTAGCTCATTTGCAAAATCAGGAAAAACGGATGGCAACAGCAGTCCGAAATGTCCTATCTAAGAAACAAGAAGCTTTGAAAAAATGCAGTCAGTCTGTTATTTTTAGACAACCAGAGCGCTTGTATGATGGTTATTTGCAACGCTTGGATCAACTGCAATTGCGTTTGAAACAAAGTTTGCGAACACGGATTTCTGATAACAAACAGATAGTACAAGCAAGGACGCATCGACTAGTCCAATTATCGCCTGTTACTAAAATCCAACGTTATCAGGATCGGCTTGTACAATTGGATAAGCTCCTACGTAGCCAAATGGCTTTGGTTTATGATGCCAAGGTTGCTGAGGTCAAGAGACTTTCAGAAGCCTTGCTCATGTTGGATACCAGTCGAATCGTGGCGCGTGGCTATGCAATTGTCAAAAAAGAAGAGTCCGTAGTTGATTCGGTTGAAAATTTAAAGAAAACAGACCAAGTAACGCTGTTGATGCGAGATGGTCAAGTAGAATTAGAGGTTAAAGATGTCAAAACAAAAGAAATTTGAGGAAAATTTAGCAGAACTGGAGACCATTGTCCAAAGTTTAGAAAATGGTGAAATTGCTCTGGAAGATGCGATTGCCGCCTTTCAAAAGGGCATGGTCTTGTCAAAAGAGCTCCAAGCGACGCTGGACAAGGCAGAAAAGACCTTGGTCAAGGTTATGCAAGAAGACGGAACAGAAAGTGATTTTGAATGAAAAAACAAGAAAAATTAGCTCTTGTTGAGTCAGCTTTGGAAGACTTTTATGGAGACCAGCAGTTTGCTTCTAGTTTACGAGAAGCTGTTCTCTATTCCATTCATGCTGGTGGCAAGCGTATTCGGCCTTTTCTTTTGTTAGAAGTTCTGGAAACCTTGCAGGTCGCTATTAAACCTGCTCACGCGCAAGTGGCAGCTGCCTTGGAAATGATCCATACAGGGAGCTTGATTCACGATGATCTTCCAGCTATGGATGATGATGATTACCGTCGGGGACGATTGACCAATCATAAGAAATTTGGTGAAGCGATGGCGATTTTGGCTGGAGATGCTTTGTTCCTAGATCCTTATGCCTTGATAGCGCAGGCAGATTTGCCAAGTCAGATTAAGGTAGACTTGATTGCCAACTTATCCCTTGCTTCAGGTAGTCTGGGTATGGTGGCAGGGCAGGTTTTGGACATGGAGGGTGAACACCAGCATTTGTCTTTGGAAGAACTCCAGACTATTCATGCTAATAAGACTGGAAAACTACTAGCTTATCCCTTCCAAGCGGCTGCTATTATAGCCGAATTGGCACCTGAGATGCAGGCAAAGCTGAAAACTGTTGGTGAATTAATTGGACTTGCTTTTCAAGTTCGAGATGACGTACTGGATGTGACAGCTAGTTTTGAGGAAATCGGCAAGACGCCTCAAAAAGATTTACAGGCAGAAAAATCAACCTATCCAGCCTTGTTGGGCTTGGAAGAGGCTATTGCCTTTTGTAACCAAACTCTGGATCAAGCTAATGCCAAATTAGAAGAAATTGCCCAGCAGGTTCCCTTTGAAACAGAATCGATTGTGAAAGTAGTAGAAAGTTTGAGAATCAATGGCTAAGGAAAGAGTGGATGTACTAGCTTATAAACAGGGCTTGTTTGAAACGCGAGAACAAGCCAAGCGCGGTGTGATGGCTGGCCTAGTCGTAGCAGTCCTTAATGGAGAACGGTTTGACAAGCCAGGAGAGAAAATTCCAGATGACACCGAGCTAAAACTTAAGGGGGAGAAACTCAAGTATGTTAGCCGTGGTGGTTTGAAACTGGAGAAGGCCTTGCAGGTCTTTGATTTGTCGGTGGATGGCGAGACTACGATTGATATCGGTGCCTCTACTGGAGGTTTTACCGATGTCATGTTGCAAAATGGTGCTGAGTTGGTCTTTGCAGTCGATGTTGGTACCAATCAGTTAGCTTGGAAACTACGCCAAGACCCACGGGTTGTCAGCATGGAGCAGTTCAATTTCCGCTATGCTGAAAAGACTGATTTCGAGCAGGAACCGAGCTTTGCCAGCATTGACGTGAGTTTCATTTCCCTCAGTTTGATCTTGCCGGCCTTGCACCATGTCTTGGCTGATCAAGGTCAGGTCGTGGCTCTGGTTAAACCCCAGTTTGAAGCAGGACGTGAGCAGATTGGAAAAAATGGAATTATTCGAGATGCCAAGGTTCACCAGAATGTCCTTGAATCTGTCACAGCTATGGCAGTAGAGGAAGGCTTTTCAGTCCTTGGATTGGATTTTTCTCCCATCCAAGGTGGGCATGGAAATATTGAATTTTTAGCATATTTGAAAAAAGAAGAGTCAGCAAGCAATCAGGTTCTTGCTGAAATTGAAGAAGTAGTAGAGAGGGCGCATAGTCAATTTAAAAATGAATAAAAAAGAGAGACTTGAAAAAATTAGACGATTTGTGACAGATTATCAAATCGGTACGCAAGAAGAAATTGTAGAACACTTGAAAGAAGCAGGAATCACTGCTACTCAGGCAACGGTATCACGGGATATCAAAGAACTAGGTATTGTCAAAATTCCTTTGAGAGACAACACCTATGTCTATGAATTGCCAAAATCAATCGTAAAAAGTCTGCAACTGGCTGAAGACAATATCGAATCGGCTGAATTGATGGATAAGATGATTAATCTCCAAGTCATCCCAGGAAATACAGCTTTTGTAAAAGCTCAGTTAATCGAGACTTTTGCGGACAAGATTTTTAGCTGTTTGGCTGATGATAGTTCGATTTTAGTCATTGCCAGAAGTGAAAGTCTAGCTGAGGAAATCTTTGAACAAGTAAAAAATTGGTAGGTCTATATGTTACTTGAAATTTCGATAAAAAACTTTGCCATTATTGAGGCTATTTCTCTCAATTTTGAAAAGGGGATGACTGTCTTGACTGGTGAAACGGGTGCAGGGAAGTCGATTATCATTGATGCCATGAATATGATGTTGGGAGCTCGTGCGACGACAGATGTTATTCGTCATGGTGCGCCAAAGGCAGAGATTGAGGGGCTTTTCTCAGTTGAGAATAGTCGCCTTTTACAGGAAATTTTTGATGAGCAAGGTTTGGAAATGGGTGATGAGATTATCATCCGTCGGGAAATCTTGCAAAATGGTCGTAGTATCAGCCGTGTGAATGGCCAGATGGTCAATCTGTCTGTTTTGCGTGCTATTGGGCAACATCTTGTGGATATTCATGGTCAGCATGACCAAGAGGAGTTAATGCGTCCTCAACTGCATATCCAGATGTTGGATGAATTTGGTGATACAGCTTTTTGGGAATTGAAAGAAACCTATCAAACGAGTTTTGATGCTTATCGAAAAATGCGTAAGCAGGTTCTGGAAGTCAAGAAAAACCAACAGGAACACAAGGCACGTATCGAAATGTTGGAATTTCAAATGGCAGAGATTGAGGCAGCAAACTTGCAAGCAGGTGAGGACTTGTCTCTTAACCAAGAGCGAGATAAACTCCTCAACCATAAAAATATTGCGGATACCTTAACCAATGCCTACAGTATGTTAGACAATGAAGATTTTTCAAGTCTGGCCAATGTTCGTTCAGCCATGAATGACATGGAAAGTGTCGAAGAGTATGACCCTGAATACCGTGAAATTTCAAGCTCTTTGTCTGAGACCTACTATGTCTTAGAAGATATTAGCAAACGTTTGGAAGCAATCATTGAGGATCTTGATTTTGATGGAAATCGCCTCATGCAAGTCGAGAATCGTTTGGACCTCCTTCATACCATTACGCGTAAATATGGTGGGACTGTGGACGATGTCTTGCTTTATTTTGCCAAGATTACGGAAGAATACAATCTCCTGACAGGCAATAATCTTTCTTCTGAAGACATGGAAGCAGAGCTCAAGAAATTGGAAGTCAATCTTGTTGATTTGGCAGGCCAGCTTGCATCTGCTCGTCATGACTTGGCCCAGCAGCTAGAAGCAGAGATTAAACAAGAATTGCAAGACCTTTATATGGAAAAAGCCCAGTTTCAGGTTCGTTTTAGCAAGGGCAAATTCAGTCGTGAAGGCAATGAAATGGTCGAGTTTTACATTTCAACCAACCCTGGTGAAGACTTTAAACCCTTGGTTAAGGTTGCGTCTGGCGGGGAATTATCCCGTCTCATGCTAGCCATTAAGTCTGCCTTTTCTCGTAAAGAGGGTAAGACAAGTATTGTCTTTGATGAAGTGGATACGGGAGTTTCAGGTCGTGTAGCTCAAGCGATTGCTCAGAAGATTCACAAGATTGGCCAGCATGGTCAGGTTCTGGCTATTTCTCATTTGCCACAAGTGATTGCGATTGCGGATTATCAATTCTTTATTGAAAAGATTAGCAATGACCATTCAACGGTTTCGACTGTTCGTCTCTTGACGGTTGAAGAGCGCGTGGAGGAAGTTGCTAAGATGTTGGCAGGTGATGATGTGACGGAAGCAGCCCTGACACAAGCCAGAGAATTGTTGAGAAACAGGGAGAAATAAGATGACAAACTATTATGTGATTGGAGATGTTCACGGAAAAGCTGGGATGCTGGAAGACCTTCTCAAAACATGGGATGGTCAGACTCAGTTGCTCTTTCTAGGGGATTTGATTGACCGTGGTGAAGATAGTCGCCGTGTCCTAGAGATGGTTAAGGACTTGGTCGATAATCAAGGGGCAATCTGTTTGTCAGGAAACCACGAGTATATGTTTTTGACTTGGCTCGATAACCCAGAAGAAAGCTATGACCACTATCGACGCAATGGTGGAGATACAACCATTAACTCTATCCTAGGTCGTCCCTTGGATGCACCGGTTGATGGAGTAGAAGATGCCAAGCGTGTTGCTACTGAAGCAGCAGACTTGGTCGAATTTATTCGTCAAATGCCTTTTGTGGTAGAGACAGATAAGTATATCTTTGTTCACGCAGGTATTGATTTGACCTTGGATGACTGGCATGAAACCACAGATTACAAGAAAGTATGGCTTAGAAAACCATTCCACGAAGCAGAAAATCATACTGGAAAAACCATTGTCTTTGGCCATACACCAGTTTATGGTTTGTTAAAGCAAGAGCGTGGTACAGCTGAGCTTTGGACTACAGAAGATCGCAAGATTGGAATGGATGGAGGAGCTGTTTATGGTGGTGTCCTTCACGGGATTGTCTTTACAGACCAAGGAATGACAGAACACCACTTTATCGAAAATGACGGCTTTGTTGCTGAAGATTAGTACTCCTAGCAGGGTATGGTCTTGTCAAAATGTCAAAAACAATTTATAATAAATAGATACCCTGAAAGGAAGAGAATCATGAACTTAGAAGAATTGAAAAAACGACAGGAGAAGATCCGTAACTTCTCTATTATCGCCCATATTGACCATGGGAAATCAACTCTAGCAGACCGCATTTTGGAAAAAACAGAGACGGTTTCAAGTCGTGAAATGCAAGCACAGCTTTTGGATAGCATGGATTTAGAGCGAGAACGTGGGATTACCATTAAACTAAATGCTATCGAGCTGAATTATACTGCTAAAGATGGGGAAACTTATATTTTCCACTTGATTGACACGCCGGGGCACGTTGACTTTACCTATGAAGTTTCACGTTCGCTAGCTGCCTGTGAGGGGGCTATTTTGGTGGTTGATGCTGCCCAAGGGATTGAGGCTCAAACCCTTGCCAACGTTTATTTGGCCTTGGACAATGATTTGGAAATCATGCCAGTCATTAACAAAATTGACCTGCCTGCTGCAGATCCAGAGCGCGTGCGTACAGAGATTGAAGATGTCATTGGTTTGGATGCCAGTGAAGCAGTTTTGGCTTCTGCCAAGGCTGGTATCGGTATCGAGGAAATCCTTGAGCAAATCGTGGAAAAAGTGCCAGCGCCAACAGGTGATGTGACGGCGCCACTTAAGGCCTTGATTTTCGACTCAGTTTATGATGCTTATCGTGGGGTTATTCTCCAAGTTCGTGTTATGGACGGGGTGGTTAAACCTGGCGATAAGATTCAGCTCATGAGCAATGGCAAAACTTTTGATGTGACAGAAGTCGGTATTTTTACACCCAAAGCAGTTGGTCGTGATTTCCTTGCGACTGGTGACGTTGGTTATATTGCAGCTTCTATTAAGACGGTTCAGGATACGCGTGTGGGTGATACCGTTACCTTGGCAACCAATCCTGCGGCAGAGCCATTACATGGTTACAAGCAGATGAATCCTATGGTCTTTGCGGGTCTATATCCAATCGAATCAAACAAGTATAATGACCTTCGTGAAGCGCTTGAAAAATTGCAACTGAATGATGCCAGTCTTCAGTTTGAACCAGAAACATCGCAGGCCCTTGGATTTGGTTTCCGTTGTGGTTTCCTTGGACTTCTTCATATGGATGTTATCCAAGAGCGTTTGGAACGTGAGTTCAACATTGACCTCATCATGACAGCTCCATCTGTTATCTATAAGGTTAACTTGACCGACGGTGAGTCAATGGATGTGTCTAACCCATCTGAGTTTCCAGACCCAACTAAGATTGCGACCATTGAAGAGCCTTATGTTAAGGCGCAAATCATGGTACCTCAAGAGTTTGTTGGAGCAGTGATGGAATTGGCTCAGCGCAAGCGTGGAGACTTCGTGACTATGGATTATATTGATGATAACCGTGTTAATGTTATCTATCAAATTCCACTGGCTGAAATCGTCTTTGACTTCTTTGACAAGCTTAAGTCTTCGACACGTGGTTATGCAAGCTTTGACTACGAATTGTCAGAGTATCGTCCATCTAAGCTAGTGAAAATGGATATCCTTCTCAATGGAGACAAGGTGGATGCCCTTAGCTTCATCGTTCACAAGGATTTTGCTTACGAACGTGGAAAACTCATCGTTGATAAACTTAAGAAAATCATCCCTCGTCAACAATTTGAAGTACCAATCCAAGCAGCTATTGGACACAAGATTGTAGCTCGTACTGATATCAAGGCCCTTCGTAAGAACGTACTTGCTAAATGTTATGGTGGTGACGTTTCTCGTAAACGCAAACTCCTTGAAAAACAAAAAGCCGGTAAGAAACGTATGAAAGCTATCGGATCAGTAGAAGTTCCACAAGAAGCTTTCCTCAGCGTCTTGAGTATGGATGAAGAATAAGTTATCATAATTGTTTTTCTTGTTAATAGCAAAATATATAAGAATCAATAGTAAAGCAGGCTTAAATGGTCTGCTTTTTTTATTTCTAGAACAGAAAAAATGTTTGAAATGTTTGTTTATTTGTTTGTTTTTATGTAACAAACTATAAAAACAACAAAAATATAAAAAAAGAGACAAAAAACAACAGAAAATCATTGACAACGGTTTCATATAGTGTTATACTTATAGCATAAAGTTAATGGAAAGAAGGGAAAACCTTATGGGATTAGATCATTTCTTTGACAAAAACCTTGTGTTTTGCTTAGAAGCGGATAATCAAGAACATCTCTTTGATCAGGTTGCAACTTTATTGGAAGAACGAGAAATCGTAACTCCGACTTATCGTGAAGCCCTGATCACGCGTGAAAAGTCATTTCCAACTGGCTTAGATATGGAATTTTTGGGTAAGGATTTGCCGAATGTGGCTATTCCTCATACAGATATTGTTCATAATCTAGCTGAAAAAGTTGTGGTCGTTCGATTAGATAAACCTGTGACCTTCCACAATATGATTGCACCAGATAAGGAAGTAGAAGTATCTTTACTCTTCTTTATCATTAATAACTCAAGTTCAAGTCAAACAAACATTCTTGCTCAGTTGATGGACTTCTTTACTGGAAATGGTCATCTTGAAGACCTATCAAAAATTTCTGAACCAGAAGCCCTCTATGCTTATATCGCTGAAGCAATTGCTTAATCTTGTCTATTAAAAATATTAAATCGGAGGAAATCCATATGATTAAAATTCTTGCCGCCTGCGGTGCAGGTGTTAACTCAAGCCACCAAATTAAAAGTGCTCTTGAAGAAGAACTTTCAAACCGCGGTTTCGATGTTCACTGTGATGCAGTTATGGTCAAAGACGTTAACGAAGATCTTATCAAAGGTTATGACATCTTCACACCAATTGCTGCTACAGACCTTGGTTTTGACCCAGGTATTCCAGTTATCGAAGCAGGACCAATCTTATTCCGTATCCCAGCAATGAGTGCTCCAGTATTTGACAATATTGAAGCAGCTATCAAAGAACACGGGTTAAGCTAATTTTAATTTGTTAACATTCATATAACATAAAAAGGGAGGAACTGTTATGGATGCAATCTTTGACCTAATCAAAGAGGTTTTCACACCCGTCTTAGATATGGGTGGTCCTGTCATCATGTTGATCATTTTGACAATATTGGCTCTACTTTTTGGAGTGAAATTCTCCAAAGCGCTTGAAGGTGGTATCAAACTTGCCATCGCTCTTACAGGTATCGGTGCCATCATCGGTATGCTAAACACTGCTTTCTCAGCATCACTAGCAAAATTCGTTGAAAACACAGGTATCCAATTGAGTATTACTGACGTTGGTTGGGCACCACTTGCAACAATCACTTGGGGTTCTGCTTGGACACTATACTTCTTGCTTATCATGTTGATTGTCAACATAGTGATGCTAGCTATGAAGAAAACAGATACACTTGACGTTGATATCTTCGATATCTGGCACTTGTCTATCACAGGTCTTTTGATTAAATGGTATGCTGACAACAATGGTGTGAGCCAAGGGGTTTCACTCTTGATTGCTACAGCAGCTATCGTCCTTGTCGGTGTGTTGAAAATTATCAACTCTGACTTGATGAAACCTACATTTGATGACCTTCTTAATGCACCAAGTTCATCACCAATGACATCAACTCACATGAACTACATGATGAACCCAGTTATCATGGTTTTGGATAAGATTTTTGAAAAATTCTTCCCAGGTCTTGATAAATATGACTTTGATGCTGCTAAATTGAACAAGAAAATTGGTTTCTGGGGTTCTAAATTCTTTATCGGTTTCATTCTTGGTATCGTTATCGGTATTATGGGAACTCCACATCCAATTGCAGGTGTTGCCGATGCAGATAAATGGCGTCTTGTTATCAGAGGATGGTTGTCTCTTGGTTTGACTGCCGGTGTATCTTTGGAACTCTTCTCACTTATCGGTTCATGGTTCATCGCCGCTGTGGAACCTCTTTCACAAGGTATTACAAACGTTGCTACTAAACGTCTTCAAGGACGTAAATTCAACATCGGTCTTGACTGGCCATTCATCGCTGGTCGTGCTGAAATCTGGGCTTGTGCCAACGTACTTGCACCAATCATGTTGATTGAAGCTGTGCTTCTTTCAAAAGTCGGAAATGGTATCTTGCCACTTGCAGGTATCATCGCAATGGGTGTTACTCCAGCTCTCTTGGTTGTAACTCGTGGTAAATTGCTCCGTATGATTATCTTCGGAACTCTCTTGTTGCCACTCTTCCTTCTTTCAGGTACACTTATTGCACCATTTGCAACAGAACTTGCTAAAGGTGTAGGTGCCTTCCCAGCAGGTGTGAGTGAAACTCAATTGATTACTCACTCAACTCTTGAAGGACCAATCGAAAAACTTCTTGGTTGGACAATTGGTAACACTACAACTGGTGATGTCAAAGCAATCCTTGGTGCTGTAGTCTTCCTTGTATTCTATATCGGTATCTTTGCTTGGTACAGAAAACAAATGATCAAACGTAACGAAGAGTATGCAGCAAAAGCAAAATAATGCGCTCCTATAAAATGTAAATTGTTAAAGCTAGGTTGTCATTTTCCTGATAGGAGTGACAGCCTAGTTTTTTTATAAACTATCAAGAAATCGGAGAAAATAATGGTAATTGAATTAAAATCAGAACAATTAAGAGTTCAATTTAACAGTTTTGGTGGGGCTCTTTCTTCTATAAAAGATGCCGAGGGACTTGAGTATTTGTGGCAAGGGGATGCTACTTATTGGAGTGGGCAAGCTCCTGTTCTCTTTCCCATTTGTGGTTCATTAAGAGAGGATACAGCACTTTATATAGATGATAATGGACAAGAAAGTAAAGGAAAGATTCCTCGTCATGGTTTGGTTCGTAAGAAAGAATTTAAATTAGTTGAACAGACAGATAATAGTGTAACTTTTGCAATTGAAGACGATGAGAATAGTTATCAAAACTATCCTTATCATTTCCGACTAGAAATCACTTATATCCTTACTGGCAAGACAGTACGAACTCAATACAAGATTTTCAATAAAGAAACCAACAAGGTCATGCCTTACTTTATTGGTGGCCATCCAGGATTTAATTGTCCTCTACTTGATGATGAAATCTATGAAGATTATTATCTAGAGTTTGAGAAAGAAGAGACTTGCTCTGTTCCACGTCCTTTCCCAGAAACAGGTATGCTGGATTTTCAAGATAGAAGTCCATGGCTAGAGGGTCAAAAAGAAAAAGATCTTAATTATGATCTTTTCAGCACAGATGCAGTTACCTTAGATGAATTGCAATCTAGAACAATTGCCCTTCGTTCTCGTAAACATGATAAGGGATTGAAAGTGCACTTTGCAGAGTTTCCAAATATCATCATCTGGTCAACTTTGAATAAAGGTACTTTCATTGCTTTAGAACCATGGTCTGGCTTGTCAACATCCCTTGAAGAAGGAGATCATCTAGAAGATAAGAAGAATGTTCGTCTCCTAGAACCTGGTCAAGTGGATCAAATTGGTTTTGATATCGAAATTTTTTAGTTAAAAAAACACAAAAACAAACACTAACTGTTGACTTTTTTAGGAAATAGGAGTATATTATGTTTGTAAACAACAAATGATGTTTGTAACAAACAAATAATCACTTGTTATATTTTCTTTCGCGGAGAAGGATTATTTCTAGGAAACAGCTTTCCTAAACTTGAATAAGGTGTCATTCATCTCATTCAATCCAATTTGTCAATAAACTGCTAGAAAGTCTTTTGTAGGTCAAGTGCTAACTATAAAAGGTTTTACTAGCCTAGAAAAATAAAAAGGAGTATACAATATGTCTATTGTTATCGGTGCAGATGCTGCAGGTTTGAGATTGAAAGAAGTTGTGAAAGACTTCTTGGAAAAAGAAAACTTCCACGTTGTGGATGTTACAGCTGAAGGTCAAGACTTTGTTGATGTGACTCTTGCTGTTGCTGCAGAAGTAAACAAAGAAG
The DNA here is from genome assembly GCF_024295435.1 of Streptococcus sp. CF7_Ac1-8. Classification (GTDB taxonomy): domain Bacteria; phylum Bacillota; class Bacilli; order Lactobacillales; family Streptococcaceae; genus Streptococcus; species Streptococcus mitis_AP. Next base: position 32,380 of record NZ_JANCPI010000018.1, read on the forward strand.
AACAAAACCTTGGTATCGTGATTGATGCTTATGGTGCTGGTCCATTCATGGTTGCAACTAAAATCAAAGGAATGGTTGCTGCAGAAGTATCTGACGAACGTTCAGCTTATATGACTCGTGGCCACAACAACTCACGTATGATCACTATGGGTGCACAACTTGTCGGTGATGAATTGGCTAAAAACATCGCTAAAGGATTTGTTAACGGTAAATACGATGGTGGACGTCACCAAATTCGTGTCGACATGTTGAACAAAATGTGCTAATTAGATTACAGTAAGAAAGGTAAGTTAAAAATGAGAATTGCAATTGGATGTGACCACATCGTAACAGATGAAAAAATGGCGGTTTCAGAATTTTTGAAATCAAAAGGATATGAAGTCATTGACTTTGGTACATATGACCATACACGTACTCACTACCCAATCTTTGGTAAAAAAGTAGGGGAAGCTGTAACTAGCGGTCAAGCTGATCTTGGAGTATGTATCTGTGGTACTGGTGTTGGTATCAACAATGCTGTAAATAAAGTTCCAGGTGTCCGCTCTGCCTTGGTTCGTGATATGACAACAGCCCTTTATGCTAAAGAGCAATTGAACGCTAACGTTATCGGATTTGGTGGTAAGATTACTGGTGAATTGCTCATGTGTGATATCATTGAAGCTTTCATCCATGCTGAATACAAACCATCTGAAGAAAACAAGAAATTGATTGCGAAAATTGAACACCTTGAAAGTCACAATGCTCAACAAACAGACGCAAACTTCTTCACTGAATTCCTTGAAAAATGGGATCGCGGAGAATACCACGATTAAGAGGTGACTTATGATTTTAACAGTCACAATGAACCCATCCATTGATATTTCCTATCCCTTGGATGAGTTGAAGATTGATACTGTCAATCGTGTGGTGGATGTAACCAAAACAGCTGGTGGTAAGGGACTCAATGTTACCCGAGTACTTTCAGAATTTGGAGATTCTGTTCTTGCTACTGGTTTAGTTGGTGGTAAACTTGGTGAGTTTTTGGTTGAAAATATCGATGATCAAGTAAAGAAAGATTTCTTCTCAATTCAGGGAGAAACTCGTAACTGTATCGCTATTCTTCACGGAGACAACCAAACAGAAGTTCTTGAAAAAGGTCCTGAAGTATTGGAACAGGAAGGTCAAGACTTTTTGGAACATTTCAAAAAACTCTTGGAGTCAGTTGAAGTAGTAGCTATCTCAGGTAGTCTGCCAGCTGGTCTTCCAGTTGATTACTATGCGAGCTTGGTAGAACTTGCTAATCAAGCTGGCAAGCCTGTTGTCTTGGACTGCTCTGGTGCAGCACTTCAGGCTGTTCTTGAATCACCACATAAACCAACAGTCATCAAACCAAATAATGAGGAATTATCTCAACTTCTAGGAAGAGAAGTTTCTGAGGATTTGGATGAATTAAAAGAAGTTCTCCAAGAACCTTTGTTTGCAGGAATTGAGTGGATTATTGTTTCACTTGGTGCTAACGGTGCTTTTGCCAAACATGGCGACACTTTCTACAAGGTAGATATTCCTAGAATTCAGGTAGTCAACCCTGTCGGATCTGGAGATTCTACTGTGGCAGGAATTTCTTCAGGACTTCTTCATAAAGAATCGGATGCAGAACTCCTCATCAAGGCAAATGTCCTTGGTATGCTCAATGCTCAAGAAAAAATGACTGGTCATGTCAACATGGCTAACTATCAAGCTCTATATGATCAATTAAAAGTAAAAGAGGTATAAAATGGCTTTAACAGAACAAAAACGTGCACGCTTAGAAAAACTTTCTGATGAAAATGGTATCATCTCAGCTCTTGCATTTGACCAACGTGGTGCTTTGAAACGCCTTATGGCTCAACATCAAACAGAAGAACCAACTGTGGCTCAAATGGAAGAACTCAAAGTCTTGGTAGCAGATGAATTGACTAAATACGCTTCATCTATGCTTCTTGACCCTGAATATGGACTTCCAGCAACTAAAGCTCTTGATGAAAAAGCTGGTCTTCTCCTTGCTTATGAAAAAACAGGTTATGACACAACAAGTACAAAACGTTTGCCAGACTGCTTGGATGTTTGGTCTGCAAAACGTATTAAAGAAGAAGGTGCAGATGCAGTTAAATTCTTGCTTTACTATGATGTAGATAGCTCAGACGAACTTAACCAAGAAAAACAAGCTTACATCGAACGTATCGGTTCTGAGTGTGTGGCTGAAGATATCCCATTCTTCCTTGAAATTCTTGCTTACGATGAAAAAATTGCTGACGCAGGTTCTGTAGAATACGCGAAAGTAAAACCACACAAAGTTATCGGTGCTATGAAAGTCTTTTCAGACCCACGCTTTAACATTGATGTCTTGAAAGTAGAAGTTCCTGTTAACATTAAATATGTTGAAGGCTTCGCTGAAGGTGAAGTGGTTTATACACGTGAAGAAGCAGCAGCCTTCTTCAAAGCACAAGATGAAGCAACTAACTTGCCATACATCTACTTGAGTGCTGGTGTATCAGCTAAACTCTTCCAAGATACTCTTGTATTTGCCCATGAATCAGGTGCAAACTTTAACGGAGTTCTTTGTGGCCGTGCAACTTGGGCTGGATCAGTTGAAGCTTACATCAAAGATGGTGAAGCAGCAGCTCGCGAATGGCTACGCACAACTGGTTTTGAAAACATTGACGAACTCAATAAAGTTCTTCAAACAACAGCAACTTCATGGAAAGAGCGCGTATAAGCAAGTCCTCCTAGGTTAGGAACATGAATCTAAAA
>NZ_JANCPI010000019.1:0-29155 GCF_024295435.1 Streptococcus sp. CF7_Ac1-8
AGCCTAAATATTCTGAAAATTCGTTTACTTTTATTGAAATATCTTAAAATATATGGTATAATCAATAATAACCTATACTTTATAAGAGGAGTAAATAAATGAAAAAAAGTCGAGTGCTTGCTGTAGCGGGGGCTACCTTATTAGCGTCAGGAGTTCTAGCTGCGTGTTCAAACACTAGTTCAAATAATGCTAAACTAGCAAAAGATTACCAATATGTTTATCAAACAGATCCAGAAACCTTGGATTATATCGTCAGCAATATCGATTCAACATCATTCGTCACAACAAATGCTGTAGATGGTTTGTTGGCTAATGATAAATATGGTAACCTGGTTCCTTCTATTGCTGAATCATGGACAGTTTCAAAAGATGGTTTGACTTATACCTATAAAATCCGTAAGGATGCTAAATGGGTGACAGCAGAGGGAGAAGAATACGCTCCTGTAACTGCTAAAGACTTCGTTACTGGTTTGAAACACGCCGTAGATGGAAAATCAAAAGGACTTTCAATCGTTAGCTCTTCTATTAAAGGATTAGAAGCATATATCAAGGGTGAAACAAGTGATTTTTCAACCGTTGGAGTAAAAGCACTCGATGATCAAACACTAGAATATACCTTGAACCAGCCAGAAACTTTCTGGAATGACAAGACAACTAGTGGTGTTTTGATGCCGGTTAATGAAGAATTCTTAACTTCAAAAGGGGAAGTTTTTGGTTCCCCAACAGATGCTAACTCTATTCTTTATAACGGTCCATTTGTCTTGAAGGCTGTAACTCCTAAATCATCTATCGAGATGGCTAAAAATGATGCTTACTGGGACAAAGAAAATGTAAAAATTGAGAACGTTAAGTTCACTTTCTGGGATGGTAAGGACCAAGATGTGATTGCCAAAGGTTTTGCTGATGGTCAATATAGCAAGGCTCGTATCTTCCCTACAAGTTCTACATATGAAAAATATGCAGCTGACTTTAAAGATAACATTTACTTTAATGAACCAGGAGCGGGTGTTGCAACTGTCAGCTTGAATTATGGCCGTACAACCTATAACCACACTGCCAAAACAAGTGATACCCAAAAGACATCTACTCAGAAAGCATTGCTAAACAAGGAATTCCGTCAAGCCTTGAACTTTGCTGTCGATCGCAATTCTTACTCAGCTCAAACAAATGGTACTGATGGAGCTGCAGTAGCCATCCGTAATACGTTTGCACCTTATAATCTTCAAGTTGGTAAGAAAACATTTGGTGAATTGGTACAAGATAGCTTGGCTAAGACAAATTCTTCTACTTGGTCAAACGTGTCTCTAGCAGATTCTCAAAATGGCCTTTACAATGAAGAAAAAGCGAAAGAAGTCTTTGCTAAAGCCAAATCAAGTCTACAAGCTGAAGGTGTTGAATTCCCAATCCACTTGGATGCCCTGGTTATCCAAGAATCAACAGCGGTTGTAAACCGTGTTCAATCATTGAAACAATCAATTGAAAAAGTATTGGGTTCAGATAATGTTGTTGTAGACTTACAACAAATGACTCAAGCAGAAGCTTTACCAATTTCATTTAGCGCTCCAACAGCTAAAGAGCAAGACTGGGATATCCATACCTTGCTAGGATGGAACCCTGACTATCAAGATCCTTCTACTTTCTTGGATCAATTCGTCCTTAAGGGAGGAAGCACTCGTCTTTACCTTGGTATTGACCAAAACACAGATGCATCAGTAGTAAGCAAACTTGGTTTAGCTGACTATGGAAAATTACTTGATGACGCAAACAGCGAAAACCAAGATGTTCAAAAACGTTATGAAAAATACGCGGTGGCACAAGCTTGGTTGACTGATAATGCTTTGACAATTCCAGTAATGGCTTCTCCTAAAGAAACAGCCGTTTCATATGTTTCAAAAGTTCTACCATTTAGCTCTTCATATTCAGTAGCAGGCCTTAAAGGTGAAAATTCAGGATACTTGAAGTACACTGAAGTTGGTGAAAAAGCAATCACCAAAGAAGAGTATGAAAAAGCTCGTGAAAAATGGTTGAAAGAAAAGACTGAGTCAAACGAGAAAGCTCAAAAAGAATTGGCAAGTCATGTGAAGTAAATAATTTTCAATAGAACTTTCTCTCCATGAGGAGAAGGTTCTTTTGGGATTTTTAAAGGAAATGATATGAAAAAATATATTTTTATGCGTGTTTTGCGGTCATTGGTTTCTATCTTCTTAGTAACAACCTTGACTTACACGATTATCTATACAATGGTTCCTCGAAAATTGATTTTCAAACAGGATACCAACTATAACAAGATTGCGACAACTGCTGATAAACGTGATAACTATGAGAATACTGTTTATGAGCGTATGGGCTATATCGAGTACTACGATACCAAAGAGTTGCAAGAAAAAGCTAGCCAGATGGATGCTTCTGTAACAGTTGAAGCTAATGATACTAACAAGGCTATCTATGAAAAATACATCAAACAAATCGGTCATGGTTGGACCCTGGGAGAATTTACTGAAAGTGGCCAATTCTACGCTACTCGTGAAATCCCAATTTTTGAACGTGTTTTCAAATTCTATGCTAACTTGATTGACATTGATCATACTAATAAAATTCAAGACCCTGAAAATCCAGACTTGAAACGTTACCTTCGTTTTGAAAATGATCCAGCTATCGGATGGTCATTGGTCGGTTCAGGAACGAAACATAAATATCTCTTGTACTTCAACGGTCAGTTCCCATTTGTGCATCAAAACTTTGTGAACATCAATTTAGGTGACTCTTATCCAACCTATGCTAATAGCCCTGTTTTACAGGTTATTACTCAAGGACAAGGACAAACAAAAACATCTCAAGTTCAGTTCCCAACAGGTAAGAAAACTTCTTCTGTAAATATTTACTCAAGAACCTACAAATCGCCTAGTCAGGCTGACTCTCGTGAAGTAGCCAACTACGGAAAAGATGACCCTTATACAGCTACGGAAAGCAATTACCAATATCCTTCTATGATTGCTAGCTCTGCAGTCATTGGATTGATTGGTTTGGTGATTTCTTATGCGATTGCCGTGCCACTTGGTTCAGCTATGGCTCGCTTCAAGAATACTTGGATTGATAGCTTCTCAACAGGGTTTTTGACCTTCTTGATGGCCCTTCCAACCATTGCCTTGGTTTACATTGTTCGTTTGATTGGATCATCAATTGGTCTTCCAGATTCATTCCCTATTTTGGGTGCTGGAGATTGGCGTTCGTATGTTTTACCAGCAGTTATCCTTGGTTTGTTGGGGGCTCCTGGTACAGCCATTTGGATTCGTCGTTATATGATTGACTTACAATCACAGGACTTTGTTCGTTTTGCTCGTGCAAAAGGTTTGTCTGAAAAAGAAATTTCAAACAAACACATCTTTAAAAATGCCATGGTTCCGCTGGTTTCAGGAATTCCTGGTGCTGTTATCGGGGTTATCGGTGGTGCAACCCTTACTGAAACAGTCTTCGCCTTCCCAGGTATGGGTAAAATGTTGATTGACTCTGTAAAAGCATCTAATAACTCTATGGTCGTTGGTCTTGTCTTCATCTTTACATGTATTTCTATCTTCTCACTTCTTTTGGGAGATATTTGGATGACTATTATTGACCCACGTATTAAATTGACTGAGAAAGGAGGCAAATAATGTCTACAATCGATAAAGAAAAATTTCAGTTCGTAAAACGTGACGATTTTGCCTCTGAAGCCATTGATGCGCCAGCTTATTCATACTGGGGTTCAGTGTTTAGACAATTTATGAAGAAGAAATCAACTGTAGTAATGTTGGGAATCTTGGTAGCTATCATTTTGATGAGTTTCATCTACCCAATGTTTTCTAAGTTTGATTTCAATGATGTCAGCAAGGTAAACGACTTTAGTGCTCGTTATATCAAGCCAAATGCTGAGCATTGGTTCGGTACAGACAGTAACGGTAAATCTCTCTTTGACGGTGTCTGGTTCGGAGCTCGTAACTCTATCCTCATTTCTGTGATTGCGACAGTGATTAACCTAGTTATCGGTGTCTTTGTCGGTGGTATTTGGGGTATTTCAAAATCAGTTGACCGTGTGATGATGGAAGTTTATAACGTCATCTCAAACATCCCATCTCTTTTGATTGTCATTGTCTTGACTTACTCAATCGGAGCTGGATTCTGGAATCTGATTTTTGCCATGAGTGTGACTACTTGGATTGGTATTGCCTACTCGATTCGTATTCAGATCATGCGTTATCGTGACTTGGAGTATAACCTTGCTTCACGTACACTTGGAACACCAACCTTGAAGATTGTTGCCAAAAATATCATGCCTCAATTGGTATCTGTTATTGTGACAACCATGACTCAAATGCTTCCAAGCTTTATCTCATACGAAGCCTTCTTGTCATTCTTCGGTCTTGGATTACCAATTACCGTGCCAAGTTTGGGTCGTTTGATTTCGGATTATTCACAAAACGTAACAACCAATGCTTACTTGTTCTGGATTCCATTGACAACTCTTGTCTTGGTATCCTTATCCCTTTTCGTAGTTGGTCAAAACTTAGCGGATGCTAGTGATCCACGTACACATAGATAGGAGTAGAAATGACAAAAGAAAAAAATGTAATTTTGACTGCTCGCGATATTGTCGTGGAATTTGACGTTCGTGACAAAGTATTGACAGCCATTCGCGGCGTTTCCCTTGAACTAGTTGAAGGAGAAGTATTAGCCTTGGTAGGTGAGTCAGGATCAGGGAAATCTGTTTTGACAAGGACATTCACAGGTATGCTTGAAGAAAACGGTCGCATTGCCCAAGGTAGTATTGACTACCGTGGTCAAGATTTGACAGCTTTATCTTCTCACAAGGATTGGGAACAAATTCGTGGCGCTAAGATTGCGACTATCTTCCAAGATCCAATGACTAGTTTGGACCCAATTAAAACAATTGGTAGTCAGATTACAGAAGTTATTGTAAAACACCAAGGAAAAACAGCTAAAGAAGCGAAAGAATTGGCCATTGACTACATGAATAAGGTTGGGATTCCAGATGCAGATAGACGTTTTGATGAATACCCATTCCAATATTCTGGAGGAATGCGTCAACGTATCGTTATTGCGATTGCTCTTGCCTGCCGACCTGATGTCTTGATTTGTGATGAGCCAACGACTGCCTTGGATGTGACCATCCAAGCTCAGATTATTGATTTGTTGAAATCTTTACAAAACGAGTACCATTTCACAACAATCTTTATCACCCACGACCTTGGTGTGGTGGCAAGTATTGCAGATAAGGTAGCGGTTATGTATGCAGGAGAAATCGTTGAGTATGGAACTGTTGAGGAAGTCTTCTATGACCCTCGCCATCCATATACATGGAGTCTCTTGTCTAGCTTGCCTCAGCTTGCTGATGATAAAGGGGATCTTTACTCAATCCCAGGAACACCTCCGTCACTTTATACTGACCTGAAAGGGGATGCCTTTGCCTTGCGTTCTGACTATGCAATGCAGATTGACTTTGAACAAAAAGCTCCTCAATTCTCAGTATCAGAGACACATTGGGCTAAAACTTGGCTACTTCATGAGGATGCTCCAAAAGTAGAAAAACCAGCTGTGATTGCAAATCTCCATGATAAGATCCGTGAAAAAATGGGATTTGCCCATCTGGCTGACTAGGAGGAAGGAAATGTCTGAAAAATTAGTAGAAATCAAAGATTTAGAAATTTCCTTCGGTGAAGGAAGTAAGAAGTTTGTCGCAGTTAAAAATGCTAACTTCTTTATCAACAAGGGAGAAACGTTCTCGCTTGTAGGTGAGTCAGGTAGTGGGAAAACAACTATTGGTCGTGCGATAATCGGTCTAAATGATACAAGTAATGGTGATATCATTTTTGATGGTCAAAAGATTAATGGTAAGAAATCGCGTGAACAAGCTGCGGAATTGATTCGTCGTATCCAGATGATTTTCCAAGACCCTGCCGCAAGTTTGAATGAACGTGCGACCGTTGATTATATTATTTCTGAAGGTCTTTACAATCACCATCTGTTCAAGGATGAAGAAGAACGTAAAGAGAAAGTTCAAAATATTATCCGTGAGGTAGGTCTTCTTGCTGAGCACTTGACTCGTTACCCTCATGAGTTCTCAGGTGGTCAACGTCAACGTATCGGTATTGCCCGTGCCTTGGTGATGCAACCAGACTTTGTTATTGCAGATGAGCCAATTTCGGCCTTGGACGTTTCTGTTCGTGCCCAAGTCTTGAACTTGCTTAAAAAATTCCAAAAAGAGCTCGGTTTGACCTATCTCTTCATCGCCCATGACTTGTCTGTCGTTCGCTTTATTTCAGATCGTATCGCAGTTATTTATAAGGGTGTTATTGTAGAGGTTGCTGAAACAGAAGAATTGTTTAACAATCCAATCCACCCATATACTCAAGCCTTGCTTTCAGCGGTTCCAATTCCAGATCCAATCTTGGAACGTAAGAAGGTCTTGAAGGTTTATGACCCAAGTCAACACGACTATGAGACTGATAAGCCGTCTATGGTTGAAATCCGTCCAGGTCACTATGTTTGGGCTAACCAAGCCGAATTGGCACGTTACCAACAAGGACTAAACTAATAATGGTTTTATAATTTCCATGTCAATTTTTATGGAAATTATAAACCTTTTTTTGTTGGACTGATTTGAAAAACTTTGAAAGCTCCCTGAAAGAATTTTCGAAAAATTTTAAAAAATTCTGAAATATTCTTGACAGGTGATGAAAAAGGTGGTAAGATAGGAAACATCAAAAAAGAAAGCAGAAAAAGAAATGAATAAGAAACAAGCTGTAACGATGAATCAAAACTTTTACTTTAGCTACTTTAGATAGTGTTTGTAGACATGTCACCATGGATGCAAACAGTTCAAGCAATTTGTTTGTATCTATGTGGCTAAGATTTTTGATTGTGGTCCATATAGATGAATATCTAAATGGACTAGCAAAGTTATAACTTGTTAGATTATTTCAAGCATCCGTTTAGATAGTATCTAGGCGGTTTTTTGTTTTATCTTTTCTGAGAAGGAGTTTCATTATGAAAGTTGTTCGAAAATTACTAGCCCCTCTCTTGGTAGTGGGAATCCTCTTGACTTCTCTGATTAGTTTACATCAGTTGAAGGCAGATAAGAAAAAAGATGTGTTTCGTATCGGTATTTCGCAATTTATTACCCACCAGTCTCTAGATGCTACTAGAGAAGGATTTGTGGATGAGCTGGCTAAACAAGGATATGTGGAGGGGAAAAATATTGAGATTGATCTGCAAAATGCACAAGGAGAACAAAGAAATCTAAAAACTATTTCCCAGCAGCTAGCAGAATCCAGTGATGTCGTTCTAGCCATCGCAACGCCTTCTGCTCAGAGCTTGGCCAATACAACGCAAAAGACACCGGTTGTCTTTTCAGCTGTAACAGATCCTGTCAGCGCCAAGTTGGTTGAGTCAAGAGAGCATCCTGGGGGCAATGTAACTGGGACAAGCGACCAGTCATCAGATGCCATTTCAACCCAAATCAATTTGATAAAGAAAGTTCTACCAAAGGCTAAAACAATTGGAATCCTCTATACTCAGAGTGAGCCAAATTCGGTTGTCCAAAAGGATGAAGCTAAGCGCCTTCTGGAAGAAAAAGGCTTTACCGTTGTTGAAAAAACAATCTTGGACAGTAACAACGTCAAGGCGGCAGCAGAGAGTTTGATGGCAGAGGTGGATATGGTTTTTGTACCAACGGATAATATCATTTCATCAACCATGGAAACAGTCAAGCAGGTTTCTATTAAACACAAGGTTCCAGTATTCGGTGGTTCAACAGAAATGATTGCGGTTGGTGGCTTGTATAACTACGGAACCAATTATGAAGAATTGGGAAGACAGACAGCCCGCATGCTGGTTCGTATTTTAAAAGGTGAGAAGCCAGAAAATATAGCAGTTGAGTTGCCTGAAAAACTGGAATTGCATACCAATCAAGAAATGGCAGATGCATTGGGAATTGATATTAGTAAGTTAGAAGGCAAGGAATAAGGAGATTTAAGATGAATTTTGTGTTATCTAGTTTATCAGAAGGTTTGTTGTGGTCGATTATGGCGATTGGGGTCTACTTGACTTTCCGTATTTTGGATATTGCGGATATGACTGCTGAAGGAGCCTTTCCAATGGGGGCGGCTGTCGTCGTATCTCAGATACAGGCAGGGACAAATCCTTGGATAGCGACTTTACTTGCTTTGCTGGCAGGTATGGTAGCAGGTCTTGTATCAGGAATGCTCCACACCAAGATGAAAATCCCAGCTCTCTTGACAGGTATTGTGACCTTGACAGGGCTTTATTCGATCAATATTAAAATCATGGGTAGCGTGCCCAATCTTTCCTTGGGAGATTCTGCAACCGTCTTTAAACAATTGGCGAGCTTGGGACTGACAAATGAAGAAGCTGTTTTCTCATTCAGTTTAGCCTGTCTCTTACTTGTTTGTTTGGTCTTGACCCTCTTGATGAAAACGGAGGTTGGTTTGGTCTTGCGTTCGACTGGGGACAATATTCCGATGAGTGAGGCAAATGGGGTCAATGTAGATACGATGAAGATTGTTGGTTACATGATTTCAAATGGTTTGATTGCCTTATGTGGTTCCTTGTTCGCCCAAAATGATGGATTTTCAGATGTGACTTCTGGGACAGGAACCATTGTTGTTGGTTTGAGTGCCGTGATTATTGCGGAAGTCTTGATTCACGATTTGACCATTGGAGGCCGTTTGTTATCTATCGGAATCGGTGCTATTGTTTACCGTTTGATTATTTTAAATATCTATGAAATTCCAAATCTAGATCAAAACCTGGTTCGTCTCTTTAATGCAATCTTACTCGCCTTGGTTTTATTTGCACCAGAATTGCAAAAGAGATTAAAGATTCGTGGTTTGAAACTGAGAAATGAATAGGAGGAAAAAGTTATGGCAAGTTTATTAACACTTGAAAATATTCACAAGACATTTGAAGCAGGGACGGTCAATGAGAACCATGTCCTCAAAGGATTAGATTTAGAAGTTGAAGAGGGAGATTTTATCTCTGTGATTGGTGGAAATGGCGCAGGAAAATCCACTTTGATGAATATCTTGGCTGGCAATCTATCGGTAGACGAAGGGGACCTTTTATTGGCAGGGAAATCCATTAAAAATCTGAGTGTCAGAAAGAGAGCCAAGGATATCGCCCGTGTTTTTCAAGATCCTAAGATGGGAACAGCTTCGCGTTTGACGATTGAGGAGAATATGGCTATTGCCTTGAGACGTGGGCAAAAGAGAGGGCTTGGTTGGGGCGTGAAGGAGAAGGATAGAATCCAGTTCCAAGAAGCCTTGAAAGAGTTGAATATTGGCCTTGAAAATCGCTTGAAAGTGGATACCCAATATCTTTCAGGAGGACAAAGACAGGCCTTGACTTTAGTCATGGCAGCTCTGGTGAAACCTAAACTTTTACTTTTGGATGAACATACTGCGGCACTTGATCCAAAAACGAGTCAAATGGTGATGGACTTGACTCAAAAGATTGTGGAAGACCATCAGTTGACGACTTTGATGATTACCCATGATATGAACCATGCTATTGAGTATGGCAATCGTCTCATTATGCTCTATCAAGGGAAAATAGTGGTGGATGTCAAGGGAGAGGAGAAAAAGCATCTGACGGTTGAAAATCTCATGCATCTCTTCCAGAAAAATAGTGGCCAAAGCCTAGTCAGTGATGAATTGGTTTTGGGATAAAGAAAAAGGCTGAGATGTAGTGTCTCAGTCTTTTATTTCTTACGCTTTGCAAAATCTACAAATCTGAATTTTTCGAGTTTATGGCGACTTTCAGTGAATTGAAATTGGCGCCCGTCTTGGAGATAGACTTTTGACTTGATTGAAACGACATAAGGGTCTTTGCCTATGTCCATGAGAATCTTGTCTCTGTCATTTGAGTGGTCAATGGTTATTTCCTTTTGAGCATAATCAATAAGGAGTTTGAGGTCGTCCTCTATATAAGAATAGATAGAATGCTCAGCAATTTGGCGAGTGATATTTGGGATTAGTTCCATATCCAGATAGTCCGTATCCAGAACGGATACCAGATCATCCACCACACGCTGGCGAACCACCTTCCAAACCATACGAAACTCTGGGAAGCCGGTTATCAGTGAGGATTTTTTATCAATAATAATCTTATCCAGACTGACCACGTTGGTTTTAGAGCGCAGTCCAAGTTCTTGAACTAGCTCTTGGTAGCTGGTTAGGTTGGATACAGGGAAATTGACGGTTTCTTCTTTGACGACTTGAGAACCTTGCCCCCTTATCTTTTTGATCAATCCTTCCTCTTGGAGGAGATACAGAGCCTTTCGGACAGTATCACGGCTTACCTGATACTGGTTCATAAGGTCGTGCTCGCTAGGAAGGAAATCTCCGACAGCGTAAGTCTCGTTTTGAATGGTTTCTTGGATTTGCTTAAATAATCGTTGATATTTCTTCATTTTGCTTCCTTAAATGGCTTTTTAGTCTAGTTTAATGAACACCTGTATCTATTTTACCATACAAGTTCCAGAAAAATGACAAAAAAATCCTTTTTTTACACCGAACAAGTTGCAGACAAGTTTGGTATCGTTTACAATAGTTTTATCAAATCAAACTTGCTTTGACAAGTATAAGGAGAATCAAATGGGAAAATTTGAACAAGAAGCCAAAGATTTGCTTCAGGCAATTGGAGGCAAAGAGAATGTGACTGCCGTCACCCACTGTGCGACTCGGATGCGTTTTGTTTTAGGGGATAGCAAGAAGGCTAATGTCAAGGCTATCGAATCAATTCCAGCTGTTAAAGGAACCTTTACAAATGCAGGTCAATTTCAGGTAATCATTGGAAATGATGTGCCCATCTTTTATAATGATTTTACAGCTGTTTCAGGCATTGAGGGTGTTTCTAAAGAAGCAGCAAAGTCAGCAGCTAAGAGTAATCAAAACGTGGTCCAACGTGTCATGACCACTCTGGCGGAAATCTTTACTCCGATTATTCCAGCCTTGATTGTTGGTGGATTGATCCTCGGTTTCCGTAATGTCTTGGAAGGTGTGCATTGGTCGATGTTAGATGGCAAGACCATCACGGAATCCTCACAGTTTTGGGCAGGGGTTAATCACTTCCTCTGGTTGCCTGGTGAAGCGATCTTCCAATTCTTGCCAGTGGGGATTACCTGGTCTGTCTCTCGTAAGATGGGAACCAGCCAAATCTTGGGAATTGTTCTCGGAATCTGTTTGGTATCGCCTCAGTTGCTCAATGCCTATGCGGTTGCTTCAACGCCAGCAGCTGATATCGCGGCAAACTGGGTTTGGAATTTTGGCTATTTTACTGTTAATCGTATCGGTTACCAAGCCCAAGTTATTCCAGCCTTGCTTGCAGGTTTGAGTTTGTCTTATCTTGAAATTTTCTGGCGCAAGCATATCCCAGAAGTGATTTCCATGATTTTTGTACCTTTCTTGTCATTGATTCCAGCTCTGATTTTGGCTCACACTGTCTTGGGTCCAATCGGTTGGACAATCGGTCAAGGACTTTCATCAGTTGTCTTGGCAGGATTAACTGGTCCTGTTAAATGGCTCTTCGGTGCGATTTTTGGTGCCCTCTACGCTCCATTTGTCATCACAGGTCTTCATCATATGACCAATGCCATTGATACACAATTGATTGCGGATGCTGGTGGTACTGCCCTCTGGCCTATGATTGCTCTTTCTAATATTGCCCAAGGTTCAGCCGTATTTGCCTATTATTTCATGCACCGTCATGATGAGCGTGAGGCTCAGGTTTCACTTCCTGCAACCATTTCAGCCTATCTCGGTGTTACAGAACCAGCCCTCTTTGGGGTCAATGTCAAATACATCTATCCATTTGTTGCTGGGATGACTGGTTCAGCTCTTGCAGGCATGTTATCCGTTACTTTTAATGTGACTGCGGCGTCTATTGGTATCGGTGGTTTGCCAGGTATCCTCTCTATTCAACCTCAATACATGCTGCCATTTGCAGGAACTATGCTAGTTGCGATTGTTGTTCCAATGATCTTGACTTTCTTCTTCCGTAAGGCTGGTCTCTTTACAAAAACAGAGGACGATACGGATTTGCAGGCAGAATTTGTTGCTCAAGAAGAAGCAGAATTTGTGAGCCATGAACCGGTAGAACTTACTCCAGTAGAAATTGTTAGCCCACTGACTGGCCAAGTAAAAGAATTGAGTCAAGCGACAGATCCTGTTTTTGCATCAGGTGTCATGGGGCAAGGTCTGGTCATTGAACCAAGCCAAGGTGAGTTGACTTCTCCAGTCAATGGGACAGTTACGGTTCTTTTCCCTACTAAGCATGCTATCGGTATTGTCTCTGATGAGGGAGTGGAATTGCTCATTCACATTGGTATGGATACAGTAGGTCTAGAAGGCAAAGGATTTGAAAGTCTTGTAGCCCAAGGAGATCATGTCACGGTTGGGCAGAAATTGATTCGTTTTGATATGGATATTATCAAGGATGCAGGTCTGGTAACAGAAACTCCTGTCATTATTACCAATCAAGATGCTTATACAGCGACCATCACTGGAACTTATCCGACAACTATCCAAGCTGGAGAAGATCTCATGGTCGCAACACGAATCTAATCAAAATAGCACGAATAGGGACGGAAGACGGCTTCCTCCCTTTTATCAGAAAAGGAGAAATAGATGACACTTGATAAAAGAAAAGTAGTCTATCAAATCTATCCAAAATCTTACAAAGACACCACTGGCAATGGTATTGGGGACTTACGTGGAATTATCGAAAAAATCCCCTATCTAGCCAAACTGGGCGTAGATATGGTCTGGCTCAATCCATTCTATCCAAGCCCTCAACGGGATAATGGTTACGATATTTCAGATTATATGGCAGTTGATCCTCTTTTTGGTGATATGGCTGATTTTGAGGCAATGGTGCGTGTCGGTAAAGAGCACAAGATTGACTTTATGTTGGACATGGTACTCAACCATTGTTCGACAGAGCATGAATGGTTTCAGAAAGCCCTAGCTGGTGACAAGTATTATCAAGACTTTTTCTTCATCCAAGACCAACCAACAGACTGGCAGTCTAAGTTTGGTGGGTCTGCATGGGCTCCTTTTGGGGATACGGGGAAATACTACCTTCACCTTTTTGATGAGACCCAGGCTGACCTTAACTGGCGCAATCCCAATGTCCGTAAGGAGCTTTTCAAGGTTGTGAATTTTTGGCGCGACAAGGGTGTCAAGGGTTTCCGATTTGATGTGATCAATTTGATTGGGAAAGATGAAGTTCTAGTAGATTGTCCTGAAAATGAAGGAAAGTCAGCTTACACAGACAAGCCTATCGTTCATGACTATTTGCGTATGATGAACCAAGCAACTTTTGGTTCCGACGATAGCTTTATGACAGTTGGGGAAATGTCTTCTACCACCATGGAAAACTGTGTCCTTTATTCGTCTCCTGACCGTCAGGAATTATCAATGACCTTTAATTTTCATCATCTTAAGGTGGACTATAAGGATGGACAAAAGTGGACCTTGGCTCCCTTTGATTTTGAAGAGTTGAAGAGTCTTTACCATAGTTGGGGTAAGGAGATGAGTGATAAAGGTGGTTGGAGCGCTCTTTTCTGGAACAATCACGACCAACCACGCGCTTTGAACCGTTTTGTCGATATTCAAAATTTCCGCAAGGAGGGGGCGACCATGCTAGCGGCCAGCATTCATCTCTCACGTGGAACACCTTATATCTATATGGGTGAAGAAATCGGGATGATTGACCCAGACTATGATTCGATGGCTGATTATGTGGATGTCGAATCGCTCAATGCTTATCAGATGCTCTTACAAGAAGGGAAGAGTCAGGAAGAAGCCCTCCAGATTATTCAGGCTAAGTCGCGTGATAATTCACGAATCCCTATGCAGTGGGATGCTTCGGAGAATGCTGGTTTCACAGTAGGCACTCCTTGGCTCAAGGCAGGAAAATCCTACCCCCACATCAATGTAGAAAATGAAATCCAAGGTCCGATTTTTACTTTCTACCAAGACTTGATTCGACTTCGCAAAGAAATGCCTATCATCTCAGAAGGAAGTTACAAACCAGCCTTTGAAGATAGCAAGCAAGTCTATGCTTTTGAACGTCAGTATGAGGATGAAAAGTTGCTAGTGATCAATAACTTTTATGTCACAGAAGTGGAAATGGATTTACCACCAGCCTACCAAAATGGGCAAATTTTGATTTCCAATTATGAAGATGCAGAAGTGTCTGAAAAAATTCTACTCAGACCTTATCAAACACTGGCTATCTATGTAAATTAAACTCAGTAAGGAGCCCTCTTTTGCAGAAAAGCAGGGTTCTTTTTGCTGTCTATTCCATTCCTGAAAGCGTAAAACAAACTAGTCAGGGTGGCTAGTTTGTGGTATAATGAAAGAGACTCAAAAAGAAACAGGAGAAATATGATGGATTTACTATTAGCAATTGTATTGATTGTGCTAGCTTTTCTAGGAGGAGCTCTTGGAGGAATGTACTTGGTTCGTAAGCAAATTGAAAAAGAATTCGCTGACAACCCACGTTTGAATGCTGAAGCAGTTCGTACTCTTTTGAGTGCAAATGGTCAAAAACCAAGCGAAGCCAAGGTACAACAAGTTTACCACCAAATCATCCGCCAACAAAAAGCAGCCCTTGCTAACAATAAAAAGAAAAAATAAATAAGGAAAAGTCTGGGATGAAAATTCCAGACTTCTCACTATGTTGGCTATGGTTTAGGGGTGAGACTTTTTCCTTGCATTCTATTGATATTTGATTATGATTAAGAGAGATGGTTATTGATTAGGCTGTCATTATTCAGTTCATAAGGAACGGTAATCATAATGAACTATCAATCAGAAAAAAGACTAGAAAGAAGACTGTATGGATAATCGACCAATTGGTTTTTTGGATTCGGGTGTCGGGGGCTTGACCGTTGTGCGAGAGCTCATGCGCCAGCTTCCCCATGAAGAAATCGTCTATATTGGAGATTCGGCACGGGCGCCCTATGGGCCCCGTCCTGCTGAGCAAATTCGTGAATATACTTGGCAGTTGGTCAACTTTCTTTTGACCAAGGATGTCAAAATGATTGTCATTGCTTGTAATACTGCGACTGCCGTTGTCTGGGAAGAAATCAAGGCTCAACTAGATATTCCTGTCCTAGGTGTTATTTTGCCAGGAGCTTCGGCAGCTATCAAGTCCAGTCAAGGTGGGAAAATCGGAGTGATTGGAACTCCCATGACGGTACAATCTGATATTTACCGTCAGAAAATCCATGATTTGGATCCGGACTTACAGGTGGAGAGTTTGGCCTGTCCCAAGTTTGCTCCCTTGGTGGAGTCTGGTGCTCTGTCAACCAGTGTCACCAAGAAAGTGGTCTATGAAACCCTGCGTCCCTTGGTTGGAAAGGTGGATAGCCTGATTTTGGGTTGTACCCATTATCCACTGCTCAGACCTATTATTCAAAATGTCATGGGACCCAAGGTTCAGCTCATTGATAGTGGGGCAGAGTGCGTACGGGACATCTCAGTCTTACTCAATTATTTTGAAATCAATCGTGGTCGCGATGCTGGACCACTTCATCACCGTTTTTACACAACAGCCAGCAGCCAAAGTTTTGCACAAATTGGTGAAGAATGGCTGGAAAAAGAGATTCATGTGGAGCATGTAGAATTATGACAAATAAAATTTATGAATACAAGGATGAACAGGACTGGTATGTCGGGTCCTATGGTATTTTTGGTGGCGTCCGGACGTTGACGGATGATGACTTGGATTTTCCTCTATTAGAGTTTGCCCAAAGATTTCGAGATGAGGATCGAGGTTTTCCTATTTCTGTGATTGTTTTACGCTATGGTTCTCTCTACCGTTTATGGTCTTTTGTGGTAGATATCCTCAACCAAGAAATGGGACGAAATTTGGAAATTATACAACGTCAGGGGGCTTTTCTCTTAGTTGAAAATGGGCAACTCCTGCATGTAAAATTGCCTAAAGAAGGTGTTGATGTAGAAGCCTTCTTTGAGACAAACAATGTCAGAGAAACCTTATTGATTGCGACTCGTAACGAGGGCAAGACCAAGGAATTCCGAGCTATCTTTGACAAACTAGGCTATGATGTGGAAAACCTCAATGATTATCCTGATTTGCCTGAAGTAGCAGAAACAGGAATGACTTTTGAGGAAAATGCCCGCCTTAAGGCAGAAACCATTTCCCGGTTAACTGGCAAGATGGTCTTGGCAGATGACTCGGGTCTTAAAGTCGATGTTCTTGGCGGTTTACCAGGGGTTTGGTCGGCTCGTTTTGCAGGTGTCGGAGCTACGGATAATGAAAACAATGCCAAACTCTTGCATGAATTGGCTATGGTCTTTGAACTTAAGGACCGTTCGGCTCAATTCCATACAACCCTAGTCGTAGCCAGTCCAAACAAGGAAAGTTTGGTGGTCGAAGCAGACTGGCCAGGCTACATTAATTTTGAACCTAAGGGTGAAAATGGCTTTGGCTATGATCCTCTTTTCCTTGTAGGAGAGACAGGCAAGTCATCAGCTGAGTTAACCCTTGAAGAAAAAAATAGTCAATCTCACCGTGCCTTAGCCGTTAAGAAACTTTTGGAGGTATTTCCATCATGGCAAAGCAAACCATCATTGTAATGAGCGATTCCCATGGCGATAGCTTGATTGTGGAAGAAATCCGTGATCGCTATGTGGGCAAAGTTGATGCCGTTTTTCATAACGGTGATTCTGAACTGCGTCCTGATTCTCCACTTTGGGAGGGCATCCGTGTAGTTAAAGGGAACATGGACTTCTACGCCGGCTACCCAGAACGTTTGGTGACTGAGCTTGGTTCGACCAAGATTATCCAAACTCATGGTCACTTGTTTGACATTAATTTCAACTTTCAAAAGTTGGACTACTGGGCTCAGGAGGAAGATGCCGATATCTGTCTCTATGGTCACTTGCATGTGCCAAATGCTTGGATGGAAGGTAAGACCCTCTTTCTAAATCCAGGTTCTATCAGTCAACCACGTGGGACCATCAGAGAATGTCTCTATGCTCGTGTGGAGATTGATGACAGTTATTTCAAAGTGGACTTTTTGACACGAGACCATGAGGTGTATCCGGGCTTGTCCAAGGAGTTTAGCCGATGATTGCCAAGGAGTTTGAGACTTTCTTGTTGGGGCAAGAGGAAACTTTTTTGACTCCTGCTAAAAATCTAGCTGTGTTGATTGATACCCACAATGCAGATCACGCTACCCTCTTGCTCAGTCAGATGACCTATACCCGTGTTCCTGTTGTGACAGATGAAAAACAGTTTGTTGGGACGATTGGGCTCAGAGATATTATGGCTTACCAGATGGAGCATGACTTGAGTCAAGAAATCATGGCAGATACGGATATCGTTCATATGACGAGAACGGACGTAGCGGTCGTCTCGCCTGATTTTACCATTACGGAGGTCTTGCACAAGCTGGTAGATGAGTCCTTCTTGCCGGTTGTGGATGCGTCAGGGATTTTCCAAGGGATTATCACGCGCAAGTCTATCCTCAAGGCAGTCAATGCCCTCTTGCATGATTTTAGTAAGGAATATGAGATTCGATGCCGATGAGAGATAGGATTTCAGATTTCTTAGAGGGAAAGCAGGGTTTATCTGCCAATTCTAAGCAGTCCTATAAGTATGATTTGGAGCAATTTTTAGATATTGTAGGTGGGCAGATTTCGGAGACTAGTCTCAAGATTTACCAAGCCCAGCTAGTCAATCTAAAAATCAGCGCTCAAAAGCGGAAGATTTCGGCCTGTAACCAATTTCTCTACTTTCTCTATCAAAAAGGGGAAGTGGAAAGCTTTTACCGTTTGGAATTAACCAAACAGACTGAAAAGAAAACTGAAAAACCAGAGATTCTAGACCTAGACTCTTTTTGGCAGGAAAGCGACTATCCAGAGGGACGCTTGCTAGCGCTCTTAATCCTAGAAATGGGGCTCTTACCGAGTGAGATTTTAGCTCTAAAGGTTGCGGATATCAACCTGGACTTTCAAGTGTTGCGAATCAAGAAGGCTTCCCAACAGAGGATTGTCAGCATTCCCACGACCTTGCTTTCAGAATTGGAACCCTTGATGGGGCAAACCTATCTTTTTGAAAGGGCAGGGAAAGCCTATTCTCGTCAGTGGGCCTTCCGTCAGCTAGAGTCCTTTGTCAAGGAGAAAGGTTTTCCAGCTCTGTCAGCCCAAGCCTTGCGGGAACAGTTCATTCTACGACAAATTGAAAACAAGGTCGATTTGTACGAAATTGCAAAAAAATTAGGATTAAAAACAGTCCTGACCTTAGAAAAATATAGATAATGGATATTAAACTAAAAGATTTTGAAGGGCCTCTGGACTTGCTTTTGCACCTGGTTTCTAAGTACCAGATGGATATCTACGATGTGCCCATTACGGAAGTCATTGAACAGTATCTAGCTTATGTCTCAACCCTGCAGGCCATGCGTCTGGAAGTGACGGGCGAGTACATGGTCATGGCCAGTCAGCTCATGCTGATCAAGAGCCGCAAGCTTCTTCCGAAGGTGGCAGAAGTGACAGACTTGGAGGATGATCTGGAGCAGGATCTTCTCTCTCAAATCGAAGAATACCGCAAGTTCAAGCTCTTGGGTGATCATTTGGAAGCCAAGCACCAAGAACGGGCCCAGTACTATTCCAAAGCGCCGACAGAGTTGATTTACGAAGATGCGGAGCTTGTGCATGACAAGACGACCATTGACCTCTTTTTAGCTTTTTCAAATATCCTAGCTAAGAAAAAAGAGGAGTTTGCTCAGAACCATACGACTATCTTGCGGGATGAGTATAAGATTGAGGACATGATGCTTATCGTGAAAGAGTCCTTGACTGGACGAGATCAATTGCGCTTGCAGGATTTGTTTAAGGAAGCCCAGAATCTCCAAGAGGTCATCACCCTCTTTTTGGCAACCCTAGAGCTAATCAAAACCCAGGAGCTGATGCTCGTGCAAGAGGAGAGTTTCGGAGATATCTATCTCATGGAAAAGAAGGAAGAAAGTCAAGTGGCCCAAAGCTAGACTTGATAGAGAGGAAAGATGAGTACTTTAGCAAAAATAGAAGCGCTCTTGTTTGTAGCGGGTGAAGATGGGATTAGAGTCCGCCAGTTAGCTGAACTCCTCTCTCTGCCACCGACAGGCATCCAACAGAGTTTAGAAAAATTAGCTCAGAAGTATGAAAAGGACCCAGATTCCAGTTTGGCTCTGATTGAGACAGGTGGTGCTTATAGATTGGTGACCAATCCTCAATTTGCAGAGATTTTGAAGGAATACTCTAAGGCACCTATCAATCAGAGTTTGTCTCGGGCTGCCCTTGAGACCTTGTCCATCATTGCCTACAAACAGCCCATCACACGAATAGAAATTGATGCCATCCGTGGGGTCAACTCGAGTGGGGCCTTGGCAAAGTTGCAGGCTTTTGACCTGATTAAGGAAGACGGGAAAAAAGAAGTGTTGGGGCGCCCCAACCTCTATGTGACTACGGATTATTTCCTAGATTACATGGGAATTAACCATTTGGAAGAATTACCAGTGATTGATGAGCTTGAGATTCAAGCCCAAGAAAGCCAATTATTTGGTGAAAGGATAGAAGAAGATGAGAATCAATAAGTATATTGCCCACGCAGGTGTGGCCAGTAGGAGAAAAGCAGAAGAGCTGATCAAGCAAGGCTTGGTGACGGTTAACGGCCAAGTGGTACGTGAACTAGCAACGACCATCAAGTCAGGCGACAAGGTCGAAGTTGAAGGTCAACCTATCTACAACGAAGAAAAGGTCTATTATCTGCTTAACAAACCACGTGGTGTCATTTCTAGTGTGACAGATGACAAGGGCCGCAAGACGGTTGTCGATCTCTTGCCCAACGTGAAGGAGCGCATCTACCCTGTAGGTCGTTTGGACTGGGATACATCAGGAGTCTTGATTTTGACCAATGATGGGGATTTTACGGATGAAATGATTCACCCTCGTAATGAGATTGACAAGGTTTATGTCGCGCGTGTTAAAGGTGTGGCCAATAAGGACAATCTCCGCCCCTTGACCCGTGGACTTGAGATTGATGGTAAGAAAACCAAGCCGGCTGTCTATGAGATTCTCAAAGTGGATCCAGTCAAAAACCGCTCTGTGGTGCAGTTGACTATCCATGAAGGGCGGAACCATCAGGTTAAAAAGATGTTTGAAGCTGTCGGTCTCCAAGTGGACAAGTTGTCACGGACTCGTTTCGGACATCTAGACTTGACAGGACTCCGTCCAGGAGAATCCCGTCGTCTTAACAAAAAAGAAGTCAGCCAACTACACACCATGGCTGTAACCAAGAAATAATGAAACGAATTTTAATAGCGCCTGTGCGCTTTTACCAACGTTTTATCTCGCCAGCCTTTCCCCCCTCTTGTCGCTTTGAGCCTACCTGTTCAAACTATATGATTCAGGCTATCGAAAAACATGGCTTCAAGGGTGTCTTGATGGGCTTGGCTCGGATTTTACGTTGCCATCCCTGGTCGAAAACAGGCAAGGACCCCGTCCCAGACCATTTTTCCCTTAAACGGAATCAAGAAGAAAAATGAGGCTGGGTAAAAATATTTTAGTGAAATGATAAAAACGCATCCTATCAGGTTTGAGTGAGCTTGATAGGATGCGTTTTATCATGTAAAGTTGTTAGTTGAGTTTGAAGTTGCTTATTTCAAAGCTTTTTGTGCGTCTTCAATCATGAGTTTTGTTGATTCAAGACCGCCTCCGCTTAGATACCAGAGGTCTGGTGTTAGTTGGATGATCTTACCATTTTTAGCGGCAGGAGTTTCAGCGATAAGGGCATTTTCTAGGACGCCATCGTTGCTAGAGTTGTCCCCACCGATGGCAAGGGTACGGTTGATGACAAAGAGAATGTCAGGATTGATTTCTTTGACACTTTCAAAGCTGACTTCTTGTCCGTGGCGAGAATCTTCAAATTGAGTATCAGTTGGCTTGAATTTCAAAGTTTGATACAAGAAAGAGAAACGAGATTGGGCACCAAAGGCAGCCATTTTTCCTTCGTTGAGGAGGATAGCAAGGGCTTTTTTGTCAGAGCTTTCATTTTTAGTAGCGACTTCTTGGATGCTCTTGTCTAGCTTGGCCAATTCTTCCTTGGCTTTCTGTGAACCGGTTTCACCGAAGGCACTTGCTAAGGATTCGATATTTGCCTTGGTAGAAGTCCAGTAGTCGTCCTTGCTTGCTTGGAAGAGAACAGTCGGAGCGATTTCGTTGAACTTATCTACGAATTTTTGGGTACGTGGTGAAGCGATAATTAAGTCTGGTTCAAGAGCAGCAAGGGCTTCTAGGTCTGGCTCAACCATAGAACCAACATTTTTAACTTTTCCAGCTAGGTCTTTAAGATAAGTCGGAACAGTTTTTGTAGGCATTCCGACGATATTCTTTTCAAAACCTAAAGCGCGAATAGTATCCGCAGCACCGAGGTCAAAGGTCACAATCTTTTCAGGGACTTTTGAAAGTGTGACTACACCTAGTGAACTTTTAATGGTTACCTCTGTTGGAGCAGAGCTACTTGACTCCGTCTTACTAGTGCTTGAGTTTGTACTACATGCACCAAGTAGGAGCAAGAAGCTGGCTGCTAGGGCAGTAAGGTAAAGTTTAAGGGATGTTTTCATAATTTCTCCTTTTTAAAATGTGATAACGATTTAGGGAATCTCTTGGTCTTATTGACTAAGAGACAAAGTTTCTTCTAACTCGAGTTTCTGAGTTACTAGCTATAGATACAAATCTTTTTGCCATTGATATCAGCCAGTGTGATGGGAATCTCATAAAGTTGACTGAGTAGGTCAGCCTGCATGATTTGATTGGTTGTTCCCTTGCTAAAGACTTGACCGTCCTTGAAGGCAACAATTTCATCCGCATACTGACTGGCTATGTTGATATCGTGAAGGACGATGATAATGGTCTTGCCGAGTTCCTCCACCAGTCGCCGAAGAATCTGCATCATGCTGACGCTTTGCTTGATGTCGAGATTGTTGAGCGGTTCATCTAGCAAGATAAAGTCTGTATCCTGGGCCAGTACCATAGCGATAAAAACACGTTGCATCTGTCCACCAGATAGGCTATCGATGTAGCGGTCTTTTAGGTTGGTCAGTTCTAAATAGTCCAGAGTTTCTCGGATTTTTTCCCAATCTTCTGGTCTCAGTCGACCTCGGCTGTAGGGAAAACGTCCAAAACTGACCAGTTCTTCAACAGTCAATTTGGCTTGGTAATTGATTTTCTGCTTTAGGATAGTCAGTTCTTGAGCCAGTTCTTGTGAATTCCAACTCTCGATTTCACGATCTTTGATACTGAGAATTCCCTGATCCTTCTTGGTTAGTCTACTCATAATGGAGAGGAGAGTTGATTTTCCAGCACCATTGGGACCAATAAAGGCTGTCAGTTTTTGAGGACTGACTTCAAGCGAAATGTCTTGTAAAATATCCTGTTTTTGAATGGATTTGTCAATGTTTTCCAGTTTCACTGACGCGCCCTCCTGTAAAGTAAGATAAAGAATAAGAGACCACCCACGCTCTCGATAATCATGCTGATGCGAATTTCCAGCGCAAAGACTCGTTCAATAAGGGCTTGCCCCAAGGTCAAACTGATAAATCCGACCAGAATGGCTACGATAAAGAGTAGCTTGTGCCGATAATCTTTGACAATCAGGTAAGTAAGGTTGGCTAGCATAAAGCCGAAGAAGGCCATAGGTCCTACCAAGGAAGTAGCAGTTGAAGTCAAAAGCACGATGCCCCAGAGGAGTTCTTTCTGTTCTTTTTCAACATTGAGTCCCAATATCTGAGCCGTTTCTCTTTGTAGGTGCAAGACATCCAGAGTGACTGCTTTCCGGAAGAAAAAGACTGTCAAAGCAAGGATGATTAGAGAGCCGATGGCTAGGATGGAAGTGTTGAGATGTTGAAAGGAGGCAAAGAGACTGTTCTGCAGTTTATCGTATTCGTTTGGATCCATCAGAACCTGAAGGAAGGTACTGATATTTCGAAAGAGACTTCCGAAGGCTAGACAGATTAGCAGGATGAAGACCAAGTCTTGTTTCATCAGTGTCTTCAAGTAGCCTTGTAAGGCGAGAAAGAAGAGGGATTGAAGCAGAAGCAAAACTAGGAATTCTAAGATGGGAGATTTCCCGAGTTGAAGAAACTTGCTTTCAAAAACCAGTAGTAGAGTTTGTAATAGGACGTAGAAGGATTCGATTCCCAAAATACTTGGCGTCAGGAAGCGATTTTCCGTTAGGGTTTGAAAACTAATGGTCGAAATCCCAGTCGCGATAGCTACCAAGAGATAAACGACAATTTTTTGGGAACGCAACTTCCAAGCAAAGGCAGATAGGTGGGTGATGGGCCAAAAATAGAGGATACAAGCTCCGATGGCCAGAATAATGAGAAGGCAGAAGAGTTTGGTATGTTTGTTTTTAAACTGCATCTTTTCGTCCCCCTCTCCAGAGAAGTAGGATAAAGACGAGGCTACCGATGATTCCTAGCAAGAGACTGACAGACAGCTCATAGGGCCGAATCAGAACTCGGGATAGGATATCGCAGGCCAGAACTAGATTGGCACCGACTAGTGCGACCATGAGTTTGGTTTGACTTAGGTTATCTCCATAGCGCTTGCGAACAAGATTGGGGACAATAACTCCGAGAAATGGTAAGCCACCCACGGTAATCATGGTGACGCTTGTCGTTAGCGCAACCAGAAAGAGAGCCAGTTTTTCAAGTAGGGAGTAGGAAATCCCCAAACTCTCACTGGCTTCCTTGCCTAGATTCATGATGGTAAAGGTTTGGGATAACTTCCAAACGGCTATCAGGATAATGAGGCCTAAGAAGAGCCATTCATACTGATGGGTCTGAATCATGGAGAAGGAGCCTTGAGTCCAAGCAGTCATACTCTGAACCAGATTGAAACGGTAGGCGATAACTTCTGTCACAGAACCGATAATCCCGCTATAGATGATTCCAATCAGAGGCAACATCCACCTTTCCTTTACAGTAAAAATGGTCATAAAGGCTAGGAAGAAGAGGGTGAATGTGATGGATGAAACAAAAGCGAAGAGCATCTTTTGGGTCAGACTAGCTGATGGAAAGACAAAGAGGCTCAGCACCATTCCCAGTTTGGCGGCTTCAGTCGTTCCAACTGTACTCGGTGCAGCAAACTGATTTTGAGTGATAGTCTGCATGAGCAGTCCTGCCATAC
This sequence comes from Streptococcus sp. CF7_Ac1-8, assembly GCF_024295435.1. GTDB lineage: Bacteria > Bacillota > Bacilli > Lactobacillales > Streptococcaceae > Streptococcus > Streptococcus mitis_AP. Next base: position 24,279 of record NZ_JANCPI010000019.1, read on the forward strand.
TCAGACTAGAGGCAGTCAGGAGAATGCTGATGGTTCTTGGGAGACGGGACTCTTGAAAGAGAAGCCAGGCCTGCTGGTCGAAAGCAAAGAGCTTTCCCCATGAAAAATCACTGGTTCCAATGCTAATAGAGAGAAAGACTAGGAGTAGAAGTAAGCCAATTAAATAGTGAGAAAGTTTCATACCCCGTCCTTTCATGTAGATTTGGTATCGAAAGATACCTGCGGATATTACTGTAACACGATTTCTTTAATCTGTCAATAAATTTTCTGACAATTTAATGAATAAAACAGGGAGAGAGTACCAAGACCTTCTCCTCTGTTTTCCTATTCCAAAATGTTTTTGCCTTCTTTAACACGCCAATGATAATCCGATAAAATAATATCTTCAAGAGAGTAGCTAGCTTGCCAGTCAAGATATTGTTTAGCTTTTGATGCGTCTGCTAGGACGCTAGCTGGGTCACCAGCACGGCGAGCAACAATTTCGTGTGGGATTTTTTGATCCAGTAATTCTTCAGCAGTTTTAAAGATTTCTTTGACGGTATAGCCTTTTTCAGTTCCTAAGTTAAAGATTTGAGAAGAACTGTCTTCTTGAAAGAGGTAGTTCATTCCTTTAACATGAGCCTGTGCAAGATCCAAGACATGAATGTAATCTCGAATACATGAACCATCACGTGTATCGTAGTCATCTCCAAATATTTTCAGGCTATCATTTTGTCCCAATGTGGTCTTGTTGATATTGGGAATGATATGAGTTGGATTTTTTACACGGAGACCATTTGAAGCATCCATTTCAGCTCCAGCAACATTAAAGTAGCGGAAAATAACATATTTCCAATCGTAGCGATTAGCCATCCAGTAAATCATTCGTTCGCCCATCAATTTTGTTTCTGCATAAGGATTGACAGGGTCGAGCAGGGTATCTTCAGTTGCAGGCTTGTCAATACAGTTATTACCATAGAGGGAAGCAGTCGAAGAGAACATGATTTTTTGAATGCCAACTTCAGATAAGACTTTGAGAACTTGGTTCATACCAGCAACATTGGCAGTGAAGTATTTACTTGGATTTTCAATACTTTCGCTCACAACAATCTCACCTGCACAATGCAGAACAGCATCAATCTGATTTTCTTCTAAGTAAGCTTTTAGAGCACTAGAATCATAAACATCCAGTTGTTTAAAGCTAGCACGACTATCTACAGCTGAACGATTTCCTGTAGAAAGATTATCTAAGACATGCACCTTGTAGCCAGCATTTAAAAGAGCTTTAACGGTATGGGAGCCAATGTACCCAGCCCCACCTGTAACAAGAATTGTTTTGGTCATGATTTTTTTCCTTTTTCTAGTTTTGTACTATTTTAAAGAAAGAAGAAAGGAAAGTCAACTATTTTCTGTAAATTTCATGAAAAAATTGAACGATTTTGGAATTAAATTGTTTTTTGTTTGGAAATAAAGTTTCGAGTTAATCTTGGAATGTTTCTTGGATTTTATATCACATGCAAGAAAATACAAGCTTTTTCTAAGATACAGTAAGACTAAGATACTAATTTAGAAATCCACCTTCCCGCTATCCTTCTCCTATAAAAAGTGGTAAAATGGATGAAAGAAAGAAGGAACTGAAATGACAACATTATTTTCAAAAATCAAAGAAGTAACAGAACTTGCTGCTATCTCAGGTCATGAAGCGCCTGTCCGTGCCTATCTTCGTGAAAAGTTGACACCACACGTGGATGAAGTAGTGACAGATGGCTTGGGTGGTATTTTCGGAATTAAACATTCAGAAGCTGCGGATGCACCGCGCGTCTTGGTCGCTTCTCATATGGATGAAGTTGGTTTTATGGTCAGCGAAATCAAGCCAGATGGTACCTTACGTGTGGTAGAAATTGGTGGTTGGAATCCTATGGTGGTTAGTAGCCAACGTTTTAAACTCTTGACTCGTGACGGTCGTGAAATTCCTGTGATTTCAGGTTCTGTTCCACCACATTTGACTCGCGGTAAGGGCGGTCCAACTATGCCTGCTATTGCAGATATCGTCTTTGATGGCGGTTTTGCGGATAAGGCTGAGGCAGAAAGCTTTGGCATCCGTCCTGGCGACACCATCGTACCAGATAGTTCTGCAATCTTGACGGCCAATGAGAAAAATATTATCTCAAAAGCTTGGGACAACCGCTACGGTGTTCTTATGGTTAGCGAGTTGGCGGAAGCTCTGTCAGGTCAAAAACTTGGCAATGAACTCTATCTTGGCTCTAACGTCCAAGAAGAGGTTGGTCTCCGTGGTGCTCATACTTCTACAACTAAATTTGACCCAGAAGTTTTCCTAGCAGTTGACTGCTCACCTGCTGGCGATGTCTATGGAGGTCAAGGTAAGATTGGGGATGGAACCTTGATTCGCTTCTATGATCCAGGTCATTTGCTTCTCCCAGATATGAAGGACTTCCTTTTGACAACAGCTGAAGAAGCTGGAATCAAGTACCAATACTACTGTGGTAAAGGCGGAACAGACGCTGGCGCAGCTCATCTGAAAAATGGTGGTGTCCCATCTACAACAATCGGTGTTTGCGCTCGTTATATCCATTCTCATCAAACCCTCTACGCTATGGATGACTTCCTAGAAGCTCAAGCTTTCTTGCAAGCCTTGGTGAAAAAATTGGATCGTTCAACAGTTGATTTGATTAAAAATTATTAAACTTAAGGAGGTGGTAGGGATGGTAGAACCAAACCTAGAAAGCCTTATAAAAGATCTTTACAATCATGCTCGACATGATTTGAGTGAAGATTTAGTTGCTGCTCTCCTAGAGACTGCTAAAAAACTGCCTACTACAAATGAGCAATTGTTGGCAGTTCGTCTCTCAGGTCTGGTCAATCGTGAATTGCTCCTAAATCCCAAACATCCGGCACCTGAGTTGCTCAACTTGGCTCGCTTTATCAAAAGAGAAGAAGCCAAGTACAGAGGAACAGCGGCTTCTGCGATTATGTATGGGGAGCTATTTAAAATGCTTTGATTCCATTGTGAATCAAAGCATTTTTCTATATGTTAGAAAAGCAATTCTTGATTAGGAAAAGAAAAAAGCCATCCTATTTAGGATAGCTTCTTGGTTCTTAGATTTGTTCAGCGATGACCTTTTCAGCTAGATTCATAGCGTGGTCAGATACACGAGTATAGTGGGAAATGATGTCGATAAAGTTGACCCCAGCTTGTGTTGAACACTCGCCCTTGTTGAGGCGTTTGATGTGGGTCTTTCTAAGAACACGTTCCATATTGTTGATTTCTTTATGGCGTTCAATCAGACTTTGAGCTTTTTCAATATCATTGTTTTCCACGCTATCAAGGGCATCCTTGATAAAGTCAGTGGTTTTTTGATAGATATCGGCTAATTCCTGCAAAGCAGCTACAGAAAACTCAACATTTTTACGTTGAAGGTAGTCAGTCAGATTGATTAGGGCTTCTGCGTGGTCCCCAATCCGTTCCAAATCACGGGATGAATCCAGGATGTTGGTGAGCACTTCACTTTCTTTCTGGCTAAGAGCTTCACTTGAAAGAGTAATGAGGTAACGAGTCAATTTTTCATCAATGGTATTGATGGCTTCCTCTGTCTTGTGTCCTTTTTCAGCAACCTTTTCATTAAGGTCAATGATGTAGTTGTATGAAAGGTCAAAGGCTTTGGAAGCATAATTTCCCAAGTGAAGGAGTTCTTTCTTTGCATTTCCGAGAGCGATTGATGGAGCTTGTTTAATCAAATGTTCATCAAGATAAAGTGGCTCGTACTTCACAATTTCATCTTCACCAGGGATGAGCTTGGTTACAAAGTAGGCCAAGGCTCCGATGAATGGAAATTGTACAATAGTGTTACTTACGTTAAAGGCACCGTGAGAGAAGGCGATGGTCATCTCAGGTGAGAGGTGAAGGAGTGCCTGGAAGTACTCAATCATAGACGTAAATGGACCTAATAAGATTAAGCAAAGAATAGTTCCCAAAACGTTAAAGGTAACGTGGGTTGCAGCAACGCGTTTTGCAGAGATATTGGCTCCAGCTGCCGCGATGATAACTGTTAGGGTTGTCCCGATATTATCTCCGAAGAGAACTGGTAGCGAACCTTTAAGGTCAAGGAATCCACCTGCATAGAGACCTTGCAAAATCCCGATTGTCGCAGAAGAAGCTTGGATGAGGACGGTAATCACTGCACCGGCAAAAACTCCCAACACAGGATTTTGTCCCAAGGTTACCATGTATTCCTTGAATTGTGGTAAATCTTTAAGAGGACTCATACCGGCACTGATGAGGTTGAGGGCGTAGAAGATTCCCCCTACACCAAACAGGATGCGCCCGATATTGTTTGCTGTTCTGTTTTTTGTAAAGAATAGGAACATGGTTCCAAGGAAAATCAAGGGTAAAGCATACTCGCCAAGCTTGAAACCAATGATAAAGGAAGTGACGGTGGTTCCGATGTTGGCTCCCATGATAATTCCGATAGCCTGTCTAAGAGTTAGAAGACTAGCGCTGACCAGTCCAACTGTGATAACTGTAACCCCTGTACTTGATTGAATCAGGGCAGTCACGACAATCCCGACTAGAACACCTAAAAAGGGATTGCTGGTGTACTTGTCAATGTAAAAACGAAGGCGATCTCCAGCAGCTTGTTGCAAACCGTCTCCCATGGTCTTGATACTATACAAGAATAGTCCCAGACCACCTAAAAAGTGAAATAAAATTTCCTGCCAATTAATGGACATTTCTTTTTCCTCCGAAAAATAATAACGGAATTTCTCCTATTCTATTTTAAAGGATAAAAGTAAATCTAACAAGTGTTAAGCTAAGATTTTAGAAAGAAAATTCGTTAGAAAAAGTAAAAATAATACACTCTAACATGGCATGAAGATTA
>NZ_JANCPI010000020.1:0-27731 GCF_024295435.1 Streptococcus sp. CF7_Ac1-8
ACGCTAAAAAATAAGCTAGAAAAGCATGCTAGGTTGCTTTTCTTTCGTTTTTAAGATATAATATTATGGATTGTCAACGAGGAGGATAAACTTTTGAGTGAAAAAACAAGAGAAGACGAAAAATTAAGCTTTAAAGAGCAAATTTTACGTGATTTAGAACGAGTTAAAAAACATGAAGAAGATCAGGAAGAAGTTAATTTAGCTTCAATAAAACCTCAACTTTCTTCTAAAAATGATCAGTCAATAGAAGACTTGATGGAAGATTCTCTATCAACTGTAGAGGATATTATGAGAAACGCTCCTACCGTGCCGACTCACCCCAGCCAAGATTTACCAGCTTCTCCAGCATATGAGATAAAAAGAGAAACTCTTACTGTTCCAAGTCATCCCAGTCAAGATGTTCCTTCTTCTCCCGCGGAAGAGGCTGTAAGACAAGCTCCACTTGCTCCTAGTCACCCGAGTCAAGAAGGACCTTCTACTCCATCAGCGGAGGGAGTATCAAGACCAACTCCAGGACCTGTTAGTCCTAGAAAAGTAGAAAAGGAATTTAATGAAATCCCAACAAGAGTAGCTGTTTCTTATAAGACAGAAGCTGAAAAAGAACCTCAGAAAGAAGTAGCAAAACCAGAACCAGTTACGGAATCGGAAGCTGTTGAAGTCGTTACTGAAACTCCACGTCGTAGTCGCCGCGAGACAGTTAAACCAGTTAAGAAGAAAAAATCACATTTGAAGGCTTTCTTCATTTCACTACTGATTTTCCTTGCCCTGATTTCGGCAGGTGGTTACTTCGGTTATCAGTATGTTCAGTCATCTTTATTACCAGTTGATGCTAATTCTAAGCAGTATGTAACCGTTCAAATCCCGGAAGGATCAAATGTCCAAGAGATTGGATCAGCACTTGAAAATGCTGGTGTGATTAAACACGGAGTGATTTTTGCTTTCTACGCTAAATATAAGAATTATTCAGATTTGAAGGCTGGATATTACAATTTGCAAAAGAGCATGAGTACAGAGGATATCATTAAGGAACTCCAAAAAGGTGGTACTCCTGAACCTCAAGAACCTTCACTTGCAGATTTGACCATTCCAGAAGGATATACCATTGATCAAATTGCCCAAGCTGTAGGCCAATTACAAGGTGAATTTAAAGAACCTTTGACCGCGGATGCTTTCTTGGCTAAAGTTCAAGATGACAACTTTATCATTCAAGAAGTTGCTAAATATCCTAGTCTACTTGAAAGCTTGCCAACGAAAGAAAGTGGCGTTCGTTATCGTTTAGAAGGTTTCCTCTTCCCAGCGACTTACTCTATCAAGGAAAGCACGACTATTGAAAGCTTGATTGATGAGATGTTGGCAGCTATGGATAAAACCTTGGCTCCACACTACAGTGCAATTAAGTCTAAAAACTTGACAGTTAATGAATTGCTAACAATTGCTTCACTTGTTGAAAAAGAAGGTGCTAAGACTGAAGACCGTAAGTTGATTGCAGGTGTCTTCTACAATCGTTTGAACCTTGGTATGCCACTTCAAAGCAATATTGCAATCTTGTATGCCAAAGGGAAACTTGGCCAAAATATTAGCCTAGCAGATGACGCTGGAATTGATACATCGATTAATTCACCATACAATGTTTATACAAAACCTGGTTTGATGCCTGGTCCAGTGGATAGTCCAAGTAAGGACGCGATTGAGTCAAGTATCAACCAAACAAAGAGTGAGAACCTATACTTTGTAGCCAATGTTACAGATGGTAAAGTCTATTACGCAGTTACTCAGGAAGAACATGATCGTAATGTAGCTGAGCACGTTAATAGCAAGCTTACTCAAAATAGTAGTTCAAACTAAGACTACACAAATGAGAATCTCAGATAGAGATTCAATACTATCGAAGGAAAGTTGAGAAAAATGGCAGAAAAAACATATCCTATGACCCTTGAGGAAAAGGAAAAACTTGAAAAAGAATTAGAAGAATTGAAATTGGTCCGCCGTCCAGAAGTGGTAGAACGCATTAAGATTGCCCGTTCATACGGTGACCTTTCTGAAAACAGTGAATACGAAGCAGCTAAGGATGAACAAGCCTTTGTTGAAGGACAAATCTCTAGCTTGGAAACAAAAATCCGCTATGCTGAAATCGTCAATAGCGACTCAGTTGCCCAAGACGAAGTAGCGATTGGTAAAACAGTCACTATTCAAGAAATTGGTGAGGACGAAGAAGAAGTTTATATTATCGTAGGTTCAGCGGGTGCAGATGCCTTTGCAGGTAAGGTTTCAAATGAAAGCCCAATTGGACAAGCCTTGATTGGCAAGAAAACAGGTGATACAGCAACTATTGAAACACCTGTTGGTAGCTATGATGTAAAAATCTTGAAGGTTGAAAAAACAGCCTAAAAATAGAAAAAAGGAGTGGGGAGGCAGTGCGCTTCACTCACTCCTTTTTCCATTTTGCTACTCTTCGAAAATCAAATTCAAACCACGTCAGCGTAGCCTTGCCGTACTCAAGTACAGCCTGCGGCTAGCTTCCTAGTTTGCTCTTTGATTTTCATTGAGTATAAATTAAATTGAATTGGAGACGTTATGAGTTCAAAGAAGAAAAAAAATAAGATGGAGCGTGGTTTGACCAATCGTCACGTGCAGGTTATGGCCATCGCTGGAACAATCGGAACAGGACTCTTTTTGGGAGCGGGTCGCTCAATTAGCCTAACAGGTCCGTCCATTGTACTGATTTATATGATTACTGGGGCTTTTATGTTCCTCATGATGCGTGCGGTTGGGGAAATGCTCTACCAAGACCCTGAGCAACATACCTTTATCAACTTTATCACGCGCCATTTGGGTAAGGGCTGGGGCTATTTCTCAGTTTGGTCTTACTGGCTATCCGTTGTCTTTATCGGTATGGCGGAAATCACAGCTATCTCTCACTATGTTCAGTTTTGGTTCCCTAGCTGGCCAAGCTGGATGATTGAGATTGGATTTTTGACCATTCTAGCCTTGGTCAATTTGATTGCGGTGAAGCTCTTTGGGGAAGTTGAGTTTTGGTTTGCTATGGTCAAGATTGTGGCTATTTTAGCCATGATTGCAACAGGAGCCTTTATGGTCTTGACAGGCTTTAAAACACCTCATGGAGTAGCAAGTTTAGCTAATATTGCCGACAATTTCTCCCTCTTCCCTAATGGTGGAGTGAACTTTGTCATGGCCTTCCAGATGGTTTTCTTTGCCTACCTCATGATTGAGTTTATCGGGGTAACGACTTCAGAAACCAAAAATCCACGTCAGGTCTTGCCAAAAGCCGTTAAGGAAATTCCTTTGCGAATCGCCTTTTTCTACGGTGGTGCCCTCTTAGCCATCATGGCTATCATTCCGTGGCGTGAACTTGCTTCGGCTGATTCTCCTTTTGTAACAGTATTTGAATTGGCAGGTATCAAGTGGGCAGCGGCCTTGATTAACTTCGTCGTTTTGACGTCAGCAGCATCTGCTCTTAATTCAACCCTTTATTCAACAGGTCGTCATTTGTATCAGATTGCCCATGATTCGCCCAATCCATTTTTAAAGGCTATCAAGGCAGATACTCTTTCTCGCCATAATGTGCCACAAAATGCCATCATCGCTTCAGCAATCTTGATTGCCCTAGCAGCCTTTATTAATGTCTTGCCAGGTGTTTCGGATGCCTTTGCCTTGATTACGGCATCATCATCAGGTGTCTATATCGCCATTTATATTTTGATTATGGTGGCTCACCTTAAATACCGCAAGTCACCAGACTTTATGGCAGATGGTTATCTCATGCCCCATTATCGTTTCCTAAATCCTTTAACCATGCTCTTCTTTGCCTTTGTCTTTGTAACCCTCTTTTTACAAGAGTCTACATTTGTAGGAGCAGTCGGCTCAGCTATCTGGATTATCGGTTTTGGGATTTACAGCCAGTGGAAATTTAGAAAGTAGATTAATACTCAATGAAAATCAAAGAGCAAACTAGGAAGCTAGCCGCAGGCTGCTCAAAACACGGTTTTGAGGTTGTGGATAGAACTGACGAAGTCAGTAACATATATACGGCAAGGTGAAGCTGATATGGTTTAAAGAAGTATAAGGACTCATCAACTCAGGTTGGTGAGTTTTTGCTAGTTTGACAGTCTATTGAAATAAGACTATAATCAAGCTGTAACAGTATTTGAGGAGGTTTAGATGTACTTTAGATTGGAAAATAAGGAATCCCATAAATCACAAGAAATAGGGAATCTGATTCGTGCTTATAATCGTTCAAAAAGAGAAGAGGCTGAAAGTGAGCCACTGAATCTTTATGTCGAAGATGAAAAGGGCAATCTCCTGGCAGGTTTGATAGCAGAGACTTTTGGAAATTGGCTAGAAATCGAGTATTTATTTGTAAAAGAGGAACTGAGAGGGCAAGGAATCGGTTCAAAACTATTGCAGCAAGCAGAAACTGAAGCTAAGAATCGAAACTGTCGTTTTGCTTTTGTCAATACTTACCAGTTTCAAGCTCCAGATTTTTATAAAAGGCATGGCTACAAGGAAGTCTTTACCTTACAAGACTATCCCTACATTGGGCAAAGATATTATTACCAAAAGAATTTGTAAGGTGAATATGAAGTGATAGGCTCGTACATGAGTATGGAGGTGGACTGATGGATATGAGTAACTATCGATAAGTACCAGTTAGAACCTAGAAATTGTGTCTTTCTAGACGATATTGAGGACAATACAAGATTAGATGTGAAATCTCATGAAGCTGTAGATGTTTTGAAAAAATTGAATAAGCAGAAAACTCTCTATCTTTTTTGTGGTGGAGAGTTTTTTGTTAATAAAATATTGCAAAACGACAGTTATATATTGCATTAAGTTAGATATATGATATAATGTTGTTAAAAAGAGGCGCAACTTTTTAAAATTAATGAGAATCAAAGAGAAAACCAAGAATATTAATGGAGGAATAAAAATGGAAGTTATAAATGTAAGTAAGCATTATGGTCATTCAATCATTCTCAAAGATATAAATTTTGCACTTAATAAGGGTGAAATTGTTGGTCTAGTAGGGAGAAACGGAGTTGGAAAGAGTACATTGATGAAAATTCTTGTTCAGAATAATCAACCGACTTCAGGGAATATTATAAGTAGTGATAATGTTGGGTATTTAATCGAAGAACCAAAATTATTTTTATCTAAAACAGGTTTAGAGAATTTAAAATATTTGTCAAATTTATATGGTATTGACTACAATCAAGAAAGATTTGGAAGTTTGATCCAAGAGTTAGATTTGACTCAGTATATTAATAAAAAAGTAAAGACCTATTCTTTGGGTACAAAACAAAAATTAGCTTTGCTTCTAACTCTCGTTACGGAACCAGATATGTTGATTTTAGATGAACCGACTAATGGTTTAGATATTGAATCATCACAAATAGTTTTAGCGGTTCTAAAAAATTTAGTTTTACATGAAAATGTGGGAATTTTAATATCGAGTCATAAATTAGAAGATATTGAAGAAATTTGTGAGAGAGTCCTTTTCTTGGAGAACGGGCTTTTGACATTCCAAAAAGTAGGAAAAGATAGTCATAATTGCTTATTTGAGATAGTTTTTTCATCAGCTACAGATAAAGACATTTTCATTACCAAACAAGAATTTGGGGATATTGTTCAGGAAGAGGGACTGAAAATTACTATGTCTGGGAATATTCAAAGTAGTGAGCTTTTTAAATTTTTTAACGAAAACTCTATTAAAGTAGTTGATTTTGAAACTAAAAAAGAGACGCTTAAAGATATTTATCTAAATCGTTCAAAATAAAGGAAGGTTATAATCATGAAATTAAATAAATTGAATTTTCTTAAGGAAAATATAAGAGATTTATATTCATCAGGCGTAATATATCTCGGATTGATTATCTCGTTTATACCGCCGATACTGGTTACATTCTTTATTCTAAAGACTCAAGGGACATCACTTGGTATTAAGCATATTTCAAATTTTTATGCTATGCTCGGTATGTTAATGGCTGTTATACATGCTAACCGAATTATTAGCAGGGATTTTTCCTACAATACGATCAGTTTATTTTATAATCAACAGAAAAATCGGATGATTTACGCCTTGTCCAATTTTCTATATGCCATCTCAGTTTCCATTATCTATGCTTTGAATGGTATTGTGTTACTAGTCATCGTAAGTAAATTGGGTGTTCCAGGTGATTTAGGATTAGATTTTATAGTAGCCATTGTAGTCAATACAATTTTGTTAGTCCTATTTTATTTTCTATTATCTTACATTTTCTATTTATACAAATTGAAAAGTGGGTTGGTATTTGGTATTTTAGTAGCTTTACTACTCTTTATCCCTAATATATTAAATACGATTATGATGAATACTAGTAATGATTTGTTTATCAAAGCAATTGAACTTCTTCCTTTTTATTCTTTACCTGTATTTGTGGCTTCGAATACGATGTCTATTAGTCAGTATCTTGTGGCAACCACTACAATCATTTTATTGTACTTGTTCACTCTCAAGAAAAGCAAGGAGTATTCATTGTAGTTTCATTTAGTATTATTTTGCAGATTTAAAATCCAGCTAAAAATCAGTCATCTTGGTATGCTCCTGTTCTTGCTGTTCACCACGTTTTTGACTTATACTAGACTCAATTCCAAAAGCATTATATAATAGTGATATGAAACTGACTAAACTAAACAAGAAATACAATCAATAAAAACTCGTTTAAAAGATCCTACTAAAGCTAATACTAAACAAAAATCAAAGAACAAACCAGGGAGTTTATTTCAAACAACCTAAAATACTGGTTTTATGCTGAAGATAATACTGGATTGCAAATTAATGGGGTTATAATAAATGGCTGATAGCTTGTGTTAGTTTGGAATTTTTTAAGAGTAGATGAATATTAAAGCTAAACGGAGGACGCAGGTGGCTAAAAATTTAAAATTAAAATTAGCTCGGGTAGAGCTTGATTTAACTCAAGGTCAACTGGCAGAGGCTGTCGGGGTGACGCGCCAGACTATTGGTTTGATAGAAGCAGGGAAATACAATCCCAGTCTCTCGCTCTGCCAGTCCATTTGCAGATGTTTAGGGAAAACCCTAGACCAACTATTTTGGGAGGAAGAAGATGGTAAATAAATTCATTCATTATCAATTACTTGACGAAAGAGAAGAACAACTAATCAATAAAGCTGGAGCAGAGTCCTTTTCACTCTTTATTGGGCTTGTACTTCTAAGCTATTTGGTGGCAGTGTTGGCTCCATCTCTTTTTAATCCGAATTTTCTAGTCTATACTCTGATAGTAGGAATTTTCTTCTTTTTCAATCGTGCCCGTTATCTGGGAGTGACCTACTATAGTCGTTTTCATTTTACGATTTTGGGTTGTTTTTTTCTAACTTTGGCTATTACAGCTCTTTTGATGTTACAGAATTATCAATTCAACATAGAAATTTATCAGCACAATCCTTTGAACGTTAAATACCTGTCTGCTTGGGCAATTACTTATGTCATTTACCTTCCCTGGGTTTTTATTGGCAATCTTGGTCTGAAGAGCTATGGCGAATGGGCTCAGAAAAAATTTGAACAAGACATGGATGAACTGGAGAGTGGTGAATAGCTTGTTACTCTTTTCTCAATCCAGCTAAAATGTGATATAATAGTACTAATTTATTGGAATACATGAAAGTTCTTGAAAATTTTCATGGGTTTCTAGCTAAGGAAGTAGGAAAAGTATGTATCCAGATGATAGTTTGACATTGCACACGGACTTGTACCAGATTAACATGATGCAGGTTTACTTTGACCAAGGGATTCACAATAAAAAGGCGGTCTTTGAGGTTTATTTCCGCCAACAGCCTTTTAAGAATGGCTATGCGGTTTTTGCTGGTTTGGAAAGAATTGTGAGCTATCTTGAAGACTTGCGTTTTTCAGATAGTGATATTGCCTATTTGGAGTCGCTAGGCTATCATGGGGCATTCTTGGACTATCTCCGCAATTTCGAGTTGGAGTTGACCGTTCGTTCTGCCCAAGAAGGGGACTTGGTCTTTGCAAATGAACCCATTGTGCAGGTGGAAGGCCCTCTAGCTCAATGTCAATTGGTCGAAACGGCTCTTTTGAACATCGTCAATTATCAGACCTTGGTGGCGACTAAGGCAGCTCGTATTCGCTCGGTTATCGAAGATGAACCCTTGATGGAGTTTGGGACACGTCGGGCTCAAGAAATGGATGCGGCTATCTGGGGAACACGCGCAGCGGTGATTGGCGGTGCCAATGGAACCAGCAACGTGCGTGCTGGTAAACTCTTTGACATTCCTGTCTTGGGGACTCACGCCCATGCCTTGGTTCAGGTTTATGGCAACGACTATGAGGCTTTCAAGGCTTATGCTGCGACCCATAAAAATTGCGTCTTTCTTGTGGATACCTATGACACCCTTCGCATTGGGGTACCCGCTGCCATTCAGGTGGCGCGTGAGCTGGGTGACCAAATTAACTTTATGGGTGTGCGGATTGACTCTGGGGATATTGCCTACATTTCCAAGAAAGTCCGTCAGCAACTGGACGAGGCTGGATTTACAGAGGCTAAGATTTACGCTTCTAATGACTTAGACGAAAATACCATCCTCAACCTCAAGATGCAAAAGGCCAAGATTGATGTCTGGGGTGTGGGTACCAAGCTGATTACAGCCTATGACCAGCCAGCTCTTGGGGCAGTTTACAAGATTGTTGCAATCGAAGATGAAAATGGCCAGATGCGCAATACAATTAAGCTGTCTAATAATGCAGAGAAAGTGTCTACGCCAGGTAAGAAGCAGGTGTGGCGCATTACCAGTCGTGAAAAAGGCAAGTCAGAAGGCGATTATATCACTTATGACGGTGTGGATGTGAGCGACATGACGGAAATCAAGATGTTCCATCCGACTTATACCTACATCAAGAAGACGGTTCGTAATTTTGATGCCGTTCCTCTCTTGGTGGATATCTTCAAAGACGGAAAATTGACTTACAGCTTGCCTAGCTTGACTGAGATTCAGGCTTATGCTCGTAAGGAATTTGACAAGCTTTGGGATGAGTACAAGCGCGTGCTCAATCCGCAGCACTATCCAGTGGATTTGGCGCGTGATGTATGGCAAGACAAGATGGACTTGATTGACAAGATGCGCAAGGAAGCCCTTGGTGAAGGAGAAGAAGAATGAGTTTGCAAGAAACGATTATCCAAGAACTGGGCGTGAAACCAGTGATTGATGCCCAGGAAGAAATCCGTCGATCCATTGATTTCTTAAAAAGATACCTGAAAAAACATCCCTTTCTTAAAGCTTTTGTACTAGGGATTTCTGGAGGGCAGGACTCGACTTTGGCAGGTCGTTTGGCTCAATTGGCTATGGAAGAACTGCGAGCAGAAACGGGAGATGACAGCTACAAATTTATCGCTGTCCGCCTGCCATATGGAGTACAAGCCGATGAAGCAGATGCTCAAAAAGCCCTAGCATTCATCCAGCCAGATGTCAGCTTGGTAGTTAATATCAAGGAATCAGCTGATGCCATGACAGCTGCAGTTGAAGCGACAGGTAGTTCTGTCTCGGACTTCAACAAGGGAAATATCAAGGCACGTTGCCGTATGATTGCTCAGTATGCCCTGGCAGGTGCCCATAGCGGAGCGGTCATTGGAACAGACCACGCCGCGGAAAATATCACAGGTTTCTTTACCAAGTTTGGTGACGGTGGTGCGGATATTCTCCCTCTTTACCGCCTCAATAAACGCCAAGGAAAACAACTCTTGCAGGAACTTGGTGCAGACCCAGCCCTTTATGAAAAAATCCCAACAGCAGACCTAGAAGAAGACAAACCAGGCCTAGCTGACGAAGTAGCCCTTGGAGTCACTTATGAAGAGATTGATGACTACCTAGAAGGCAAAACAATCAGCCCAGAAGCTCAAGCGACTATTGAAAATTGGTGGCACAAAGGCCAACACAAACGCCACCTACCAATCACTGTATTTGATGATTTTTGGGAGTAAAAACCTCCAGTGGAGGTTTTTACCCCGAGCATGGAAACAGGTAAGCGAGGAAGGTTCGGTAACTCGAAGAGTTCGATTTCGTAGTCTCACCCCCGCAACGATGACTAGGTTTGAAAAAGCTTGCTAGAGCGCATTTCAAACCAGACAGCGACTGCGTCAAGGGATTAGATGAAAAACTCGTTTTCTAGCTGTTACTGAGTTTAGCCTTTTTACTCCGAGTCTAGAAACAGAAGAACGAGGAAGGGCCAGTGGAGGTTTTCAGCCTCTCACCTTGAAATAAGAAAGTGAGAGGAGGTCCAGTGGAGGTTTTTACCCCGAGCATGGAAACAGGTAAGCGAGGAAGGTCCGGGGAATCTTTTTAGCTTATTACCTTGAAATTCAAAAGCAAAGTAAATTTAAATTGAGGTTGTGCAGAGAACCATCTATCAGAAAGCGAGGTAGCGTAATGAAAGCAATCGGTACGCAAATATTACAGACAGAACGTTTGATCTTGAGAAGATTTGTGGAGAGTGATGCGGAAGCCATGTTTCAAAATTGGGCTTCATCTGCTGAGAATCTGACCTATGTCACCTGGGATCCTCATCCTGATGTTGAAGTGACTCGGAACTCGATTCGAAATTGGGTTGCATCCTATACCAATCCCAACTATTACAAATGGGCCATTTGTCTCAAAGAAAATCCAGAGCAAGTGATTGGAGATATCAGCATCGTTGCAGTAGATGATAACGATTCTTCTTGTGAAATTGGATATGTGTTAGGCAAGGCTTACTGGGGACGTGGGATTATGACAGAGGCCTTAAAAACTGTCTTGGACTTTTGTTTTACTCAAGCAGGCTTTCAAAAGGTTAGAGCACGATATGCCAGTCTCAATCCAGCTTCAGGTCGCGTCATGGAGAAGGCTGGAATGTTCTATCTAAAAACCATTGTCAATGGTGTAGAGAGAAAAGGCTATCTTGCTGACCTTATTTATTATCAGATAAACAGAGAAGACTAGTGAATTTTCTTTTCTGTTTCCATCGAAGTCAGACTGTGTCTGGCTTTTTTTGCACCATTTTTTACATAATCTGATTAAATTCCTATTTTTCCCTATCATTATCCCTGTTTTTTCTGGAGTTTTGGGGCTATAATAGTCCTATCAAATCAAAGAATGGAGGAAGGCAATGGATAATATAATCTTTTTTATCAGTGTTTTTCTTGCTGGAATTCTTTCCTTCTTTTCTCCTTGTATCTTACCCTTGTTACCAGTCTATGCAGGGGTCTTGTTGGATGATAAAGATGGTGCTCAGGCTTCTAGCGGCAAATTTTCAATCTCAATTGTTAGTTTATTGAGAACTCTAGCTTTCATAGCGGGGATTTCCTTTATCTTTATCTTACTGGGTTATGGAGCTGGCTTTTTAGGAGACCTGTTGTATACCTCTTGGTTTCAGTATGTGACGGGTGCGGTTATCATTCTCTTGGGCTTGCACCAGATGGAGGTCTTACATTTTCAGGGACTCTACAAGGAAAGGAGGCTACAACTAAAGAGACAGGAGCAAAAGGGTAAGGGCTATAGTCAGGCATTTTTACTGGGGTTGACTTTTAGTTTTGCTTGGACGCCTTGTGTAGGGCCGGTTCTTGGTTCTGTTTTGGCCTTGGCGGCTTCAGGTGGCTCAGGTGCTTGGCAGGGAGCTGGTCTCATGTTGGTGTACACGTTAGGTTTGGCGCTACCATTCTTGGTTCTAGCCTTAGCCTCCAGCTATGTTTTGAAACATTTCCGAAAACTCCATCCCTACCTCGGAACCCTCAAAAAAGTGGGTGGTTTCATCATTATCGTGATGGGAATCTTGGTGCTTTTGGGAAATGCGTCTATTTTGACAAGATTATTTGAATAGAGAGGAAGAAGAAATGAAAAAATGGCAAACATGTCTCCTTGGAGTCGGATCAATCTGTTGCTTGGCAGCCTGTTCGGCCAAAAATATGTCAGATGAATCTACTATGAAGGAGGAAACTAAAACAGAACAAGTCAGTTCACAAACTGCGACTAAAGGTCAGGCGGTTGCTGATTTTGAACTGATGGGAGTAGATGGCAAGACCTACCGCTTGTCTGATTATAAGGGTAAGAAAGTCTATCTCAAATTCTGGGCTTCTTGGTGTTCCATCTGTCTAGCTAGTCTTCCAGATACGGATGAAATTGCTAAGGATGCTGGTGATGATTATGTGGTCTTGACAGTGGTGTCTCCTGGACACAAGGGTGAACAAGCAGAAGCAGACTTTAAGAATTGGTACAAGGGCTTGGATTATAAAAATTTTCCAGTTCTAATTGACCCGTCAGGCAAACTTTTGGAAAGTTATGGTGTCCGTTCTTACCCAACTCAAGCCTTTATAGACAAGGAAGGCAAGCTGGTCAAAACGCAACCAGGTTTTATGGATAAGGATATGATTTTAAAAACATTGAAAGAAATGGGGTAGAGAAAGGTCATGAATGATAAAGTAAAATTGTTTGTCTTGGCAGGAATTTTTGTCCTAGCTATAAGTGGTTTCTATTTTCTATTGATGCGAAATACAGGGCAGACAGATAGCTCTCAAATTGAGAAAGCGGCAGTTAGCCAAGGAGGAAAAACAGTGAAAAAAACAGAAGTGAGTAAAGATGCAGACTTGCACGAAATTTATCTAGCTGGGGGATGTTTCTGGGGAGTTGAGGAATACTTCTCACGCGTTCCCGGAGTGACGGATGCCGTTTCAGGCTATGCAAATGGTAGAGGGGAAACAACCAAGTACGAATTGATTAACCAAACAGGTCATGCGGAGACTGTCCATGTCACCTATGATGCTAATCAAATTTCCCTCAAGGAAATCCTGCTTCATTATTTCCGCATTATCAATCCAACCAGCAAAAATAAACAAGGAAATGATGTGGGAACCCAGTACCGTACTGGTGTTTATTACACAGATGACAAGGATTTAGAGGTGATTAACCAAGTCTTTGATGAGGTGGCTAAGAAATACGACCAACCTCTAGCGGTTGAAAAGGAGAACTTGAAGAATTTCGTAGTGGCCGAGGATTACCACCAAGACTATCTCAAGAAAAATCCAAATGGCTACTGCCATATTAATGTCAATCAGGCAGCCTATCCCGTCATAGATGCCAGCAAATACCCCAAACCAAGTGATGAGGAATTGAAAAAGACCCTGTCACCTGAAGAGTATGCAGTCACCCAGAAAAATCAAACAGAACGAGCTTTTTCAAACCGTTACTGGGATAAATTCGAATCTGGTATCTATGTGGATGTAGCAACTGGCGAACCCCTCTTTTCATCAAAGGACAAGTTCGAGTCTGGTTGTGGTTGGCCTAGTTTTACCCAACCCATCAGTCCAGATGTTGCCACCTACAAGGAAGATAAGTCCTACAATATGACGCGCATGGAAGTAAGAAGTCGAGTGGGAGATTCTCACCTTGGCCATGTCTTTACGGACGGTCCACAGGACAAGGGTGGCTTACGCTACTGTATCAATAGTCTTTCTATCCGCTTTATTCCTAAAGACCAAATGGAAGAAAAAGGCTATGCTTATTTACTAGATTATGTCGATTAAGAGGGCTTTCCTAAGCAGTTAGAGGAGAATTTTGCTATACTGATACTAGTAAGTGACAAAGGAGAGAAGCATGACCTACACAATCTTAATCGTAGAAGATGAATATCTGGTGAGACAAGGTTTGACCAAGTTGGTCAATGTAGCAGCCTACGATATGGAAATCATCGGTCAGGCTGAAAATGGAAGGCAGGCTTGGAAATTGATACAAAAGCAGGTGCCAGATATCATTTTAACCGATATCAACATGCCCCAGCTAAATGGTATCCAGTTAGCCAGTCTGGTCCGTGAAACCTATCCTCAGGTTCATCTAGTGTTTTTGACAGGCTACGATGATTTTGATTATGCCTTGTCTGCTGTCAAATTAGGTGTGGATGACTACCTGCTCAAGCCCTTTTCTCGTCAGGATATTGAGGAAATGTTGGGGAAAATCAAGCAAAAGTTGGATAAGGAAGAAAAGGAAGAGCAGTTACAAGATTTACTGACCGATAAGTTTGAAGGAAGCTTGGCCCAGAAAATCCATTCTCATCTAGCTGATAGCCAATTTAGTTTAAAATCTTTAGCCAGTGACTTGGGATTTAGCCCGACTTATCTGAGTTCTTTGATTAAGAAAGAGTTGGGCTTGCCTTTTCAGGATTATCTGGTGAGAGAACGTGTCAAACAAGCCAAGCTTTTGCTTTTGACTACAGATTTGAAGATTTACGAGATTGCAGAGAAGGTTGGCTTTGAAGATATGAATTACTTTACCCAACGCTTTAAACAGATTGCGGGTGTGACGCCTCGTCAGTTTAAGAAGGGGGAAGGTCGATGAAACGTTCGTCTCTTCTAGTTAGAATGGTTATTTCTATCTTTTTGGTCTTTCTCATTCTCCTAGCTGTGGTTGGGACTTTCTACTATCGATCTAGTTCTTCAGCCATTGAGGCTACCATTGAAGGCGATAGCCAAACGACTATCAGTCAGACTAGCCACTTTATCCAGTCTTATATCAAAAAATTAGAAACCACCTCGACCAGTTTGACCCAGCAGACAGATGTCCTAGCCTATGCTGAGAATCCCAGTCAAGACAAGGTAAAGGGAATTCGAGATCTATTTTTGACCATCTTGAAGGCAGATCAGGACTTGAAAGCTGTTGTGCTGGTAACCAAGTCTGGTCAGCTCATTTCTACAGATGACACTGTGCAGATGAAAACATCTTCAGATATGATGACTGAGGATTGGTACCAAAAGGCCATTCATCAGGGTGCTAAGCCAGTTTTGACCCCAGCTCATAAATCAGATAGTCAATGGGTTATTTCTGTCACTCAGGAACTTCTTGATGCAAAGGGAGCCGATCTGGGCGTTCTTCGCTTGGATATTTCCTATGAAACTCTGGAAGCCTATCTCAATCAACTCCAGTTAGGTCAGCAGGGCTTTGCCTTTATCATCAATGAAAACCATGAATTTGTTTACCATCCTCAACACACAGTCTATAGCTCAGCTAGTGAAATGGAAGCCATGAAACCCTACATTGAGACAGGGCAGGGCTATACGCTCGACCACCAATCCTACGTCAGTCAGGAAAAGATTGCAGGAACTGATTGGACGGTGCTTGGCGTGTCATCACTGGAAAAGTTAGACCAGGTTCGGAGTCAACTCTTGTGGACCTTGCTTGGGGCTAGTGTCACATCACTTCTTGCCTGTCTCTGCTTGGTGTGGTTCAGTCTCAAGCGCTGGATTGCCCCTTTGAAGGATTTGAGAGAAACCATGCTGGAAATTGCTTCTGGTGCTCAAAATCTTCGTGCCAAGGAAGCGGGTGCTTATGAACTGAGAGAGGTGACTCGTCAGTTCAATGCCATGTTGGATCAGATTGATCAGTTGATGATAGATGTTCGTATCCAGGAGGAAACGACCCGTCAGTACCAACTTCAAGCCCTATCAAGCCAGATTAATCCGCATTTCCTCTATAATACCTTAGACACCATCATCTGGATGGCTGAATTTCAGGATAGTCAGCGAGTGGTTCAGGTGACCAAGTCCTTGGCAACCTATTTCCGCTTGGCGCTCAATCAAGGTAAGGACTTGATTTGCCTGTCTGATGAAATCAATCATGTTCGCCAGTATCTCTTTATCCAGAAACAACGTTATGGGGATAAGCTAGAATACGAAATTAATGAAACTCCTGCCTTTGATAATCTAGTCTTGCCCAAGCTGGTGCTACAACCTCTAGTAGAAAATGCTCTTTACCATGGTATTAAAGAAAAGGAAGGTCAGGGACATATTAGAGTTTCTGTCCAGGAACAGGATTCGGGCTTGGTCATCCGCATTGAGGATGATGGAGTTGGCTTCCAAGCTGCTGGCGATAGTAGTCAAAGTCAACTCAAACGTGGAGGAGTTGGTCTTCAAAATGTTGACCAACGGCTCAAACTTCATTTTGGAGAAGATTACCAGATGAAGATTGATTCTGTCCCCTCAAAAGGAACGACAGTTGAAATATACATAAATAGAATAGAAACTAGCTAACTCCCAGTCAATTCTGGGAGTTTTATGCGTAATTGGGCAAGCTTTCTAGGTTGTCTATCTTGCTAAAAAGTAGAAAAAACGATATGATAGATAATGACAAAAGAGGTATCAAGTATGAAGGAAAAAGACATTCAAAGAGAAACAAGCCAGATTGTAAAAGATGTATTAGAAAAGGCCAATTTGAAGCAAGGATCTATCTTTGTTTTGGGTCTTTCTTCTAGTGAGGTGATAGGTGGTCAGATTGGCAAGGAATCCAGCCAAGAAATTGGGGAAATCATTGTGAAGAACATCCTAGATATCCTAGAGGAACAAGGAATTCATCTAGCCGTTCAAGGTTGTGAACATGTCAATCGGGCCCTCGTCGTTGAACGTCAGGTGGCTGAACAGTTTGGTCTGGAAATAGTTAGTGTCCTTCCTACTCTCCATGCAGGAGGTTCGGGTCAATTGGCAGCCTTCAAGTTGATGCAGGATCCAGTTGAGGTTGAATTTATCAAGGCTCATGCTGGATTGGATATCGGAGACACTGCAATTGGCATGCATGTCAAGCATGTTCAGGTTCCGATTCGCCCTCTTTTGAGAGAGATTGGGCATGCCCATGTAACGGCTCTTGCAAGTCGTCCAAAATTAATCGGAGGTGCGCGTGCGCATTATCCACAAGATTCTATTAGAAAGTCGTGAAAATGAGAAAAACAAAACAACAACTAGAAAAGATTACCAAATATTCGATTCGTAAGCTAACTGTTGGGGTAGGTCCTGTAGCCATTGGGGCCTTCCTTTTTGGTGCTGCTACCCTTTCAGTAGATAAGGTTCAAGCCAATGAAGTTGGCGGTGCTCATAGTGTTCATTACCGTTATTTGGCGGAGCAGGAATTGACCGAGTCTGAAAAAGCCCTGATTCACCATGAGGTTCCAACAGAATTTCAAGATGATGATATTCTTTATGTAGTTTATCGCAAGAAGGCAACTAACAGTCAACAACTTCCTTACACAGGAAGTAAAGAATTAGCCTTGGCAGGCCTTGGTTTGGCAACAGCTTCGCTAGCAGTCTTTTTGGTGTCTAAAAAAGGTCGCAAAGAGGTCCTAGGTGTTCTCTTGATTGGTTCTTTAGGAGCTAGCACTTTTGTACCTTATGGGACATTCGCATTTGAAAATAAAGAATTACTTTCTTATAACCAAACTATTTCAGCCTCTACACATGAAGGTTTGGCTGAAGGGATTATCCATATTGATGGCTATGAATACATTGGATACTTCAAGGAAGCAGAACTCCATCCATCAAGACCAGCTTCAGTGGAACAGTCTCAGTTGCCAGTAGAAAAGCAAAGTGCAAATGAAATCGAGAAGACAGAAGTAGTTCAAGAAACACCGACTGTTGCGCCAGAAACTGTCGTTGAAAAACCTGTGACAGCTCCTGCTATTGAAGAAAAAACAGTTTCTGAGAAGCCTCAAACTAGACAGGAAGAGAGCTTGGTAGAGATTCCGTTTGAAACAGTCACAAGCCCAGATGCGAATCTAGCAGAAGGACAGACTCGTATCGTCACATCCGGAGTAAATGGTCAGCGCCGCCTTGTAACCAAAGTATCGATGGTTAATGGTCAAGAAGTTAGAGAAGTCATCGAAGACCAAGTGGTTCAAAATCCTGTTTCGCAAGTCATTGCAGTTGGAACTAAGAAAGAAGAGCAACCTGCCCCAACTCCAACCCCACAAGCTGAACCAACGCATCAGGTAGCTAAAGGAACGCAAGAGGCAGGCAAAGAAGGTCAAGCCTTAACGCAACCAACCTTACCAGAGGCTCCAGTTGAATCAAAAGGGACTCAAGAACCAGGTAAAGAGGGCCAAGCTCTAACACAACCAGAACTTCCAGAGGCTCCAGTTGAATCAAAAGGTACCCAAGAGGAAGGCAAAGAAGGCCAATCTTTAACCCAGCCAGAATTGCCAGAAGCTCCAATCGAATCAAAAGGTACCCAAGAGGAAGGCAAAGAAGGCCAATCTTTAACCCAGCCAGAATTGCCAGAGGCTCCAGTTGAATCAAAAGGTACCCAAGAGGAAGGTAAAACTGGCCAAGCTCTTGTACAAGAACAGTTACCTGAGTACAAAGTAACTGAGGGAACCCTTGTTGAAACATCGACTACAGACTTAGACTACAAAACTGAGATGACTGAGGACCCAACCAAGTACACAGACGAAGAAACTGTCGTAAGAAATGGTGAAAAAGGTAGTCAAGTTACTAAAACAACTTATAAAACAGTAGAAGGTGTTAAAACTGACCAAGTTCTTTCAACTAGCACAGAAGTTACCAAGGAACCTGTAAACCAACAGGTAAGTCGTGGGACAAAACCAATTGAAGGAACTCTGGTAGAAGAAAGTATTGAAAAGATTCCATTTAAGGAAAAAGTTGAAGAAGATGATCAACTGAAAAAAGGCTTAGAAGTTGTAGCTCAAGAAGGAAAAGAAGGTCAGAAAAAAATCACCAAGACCTTTAACACCATCAAAGGAGTTAAAACAGAAGACGCTCCAAAAGTTACAGAGGAAATCCTTGAGGCACCTCAAGACAAAATTTTGAAACGTGGTACCAAGAGCTTTGAAAAACCAGTATTGACCATCACTGCAGTTGAACCTAAGGATTTGAAACGGACTTCAGATGTTAAATACAGTCTAGAAAATCCAAGCAAGGCAGCCATTAAATCTATCACCTTAACTCTGAAAAAAGGTGATGAGATTGTGAAAACCTTGAATGTTTCACCAGACGACCTGACAACTACCTTGACAGATTTGCAGTACTACAAGGATTATAAACTTGAAACTAAGATGGTTTATGACCGTGGTGAGGGTGATGAGGAAGAAGTTCTGAAGGAAGAACCGCTAAGACTTGACCTCAAAAAAGTTGAAATCAAAAATATCAAAGAAACAAGCTTGATGAGTGTGGACGCTGACGGTAACGAAACAGATACTAGTTTGCTGACAGAAAAACCAGCTGATGTTGCTCCACTTTACCTACGAGTGACAACTCACGACAACAAAGTTACACGACTTGCTGTTGACAAGATTGAAGAAGTAGAAAAAGACGGAAAAACTTTATACAAAGTCACTGCCAAAGCACCTGATTTGATTCAACGGAATGCTGATAACACACTTAGCGAAGAGTATGTTCATTATTTTGAAAAACAAAAAGCCAAAGAAGGTAATGTATACTACAATTTCAAAGAATTAATTGAAGATATGCAAAAAACTCCAAATGGTGAGTTTAAACTTGGTGCGGATTTAAACGCTGTGAATGTACCAACACCAAGTAAATCTTACGTGACAGCTAAATTCACTGGTAAGCTATCTAGTGAGGGTGATAAACGTTACACTATTCACAATTTAGCTCGTCCGTTATTTGCACAAGCTGAGAATGCTCATATTCACGACATCAATCTGGGTAATGTTGATATCAATATGCCTTGGGCGAACAAGACAGCACCGCTTGGTGAGATGTTTAAGAAGTCAACGATTGAAAACATTAAAGTAACAGGTAATGTTGTAGGTAACAATGACGTTACGGGTATGGTCAATAAACTGGATGAATCCAATATGCGTAATGTAGCCTTTATCGGCAATATTACAAGTGTAGGGAACGCAGGATGGTGGTCAGGTGGGCTTGTCAGCGAAAGCTGGAGAAGTAACACAGATAACTCTTACATTGATGCCTATATCAAAGGGAATAAAGCTAAGGTCGGTGGACTTGTTGCTAAATTGAATCATGGTGATAATCCGAGAGATGTTAGTGCATGGGGACGTTTGAAGAACTCTGTTGCAAAAGGTACGATTGATGTGAAAGAACCTCTTGAAACAGGTGGTTTGCTTCATTCTAACTGGTCATGGGGACTTGCTGAAAATAACGTTACTATGATGAAGGTGAAGAATGGTGGTGAGATTCTTTACGGTTCTCGTGATGCAGAGGATGATGATTACTTTGGTGCAAACTGGGTTCGAAATAATAATGTATTCGTTAATGGTGTAAGTGAAGGTAAACAATCCTATTCTCGTTCTAGTCGTTGGAAAGGTGTTTCCCAAGAAGAAGCTGATGCAAGAATTGCTAAAATGGGAATTACTGCACATGAATATACAATAACTGAACATTTTGTAGATAAGTTAAATCATAAGGAATCAAAAGCTGACACTTATAAATCTACTCAAGACTATGATGCATCTCGTGAGCTTGCTTACCGTAACATCGAAAAACTTCAACCATTCTACAATAAAGAATGGATTGTAAATCAAGGTAACAAGATTCCTTCAGATTCTAAATTACTGAATACAGAAGTATTATCTGTTACAGGTATGAAAGATGGACAATTTGTGACCGATTTATCAGATGTTGATCATATTATGATTCATTACGCTGACGGTACAAAAGAAGAAAAATCCGTATCACCTAAGGTTACATCAAAAGTGGCTCAAGTAAAAGAATATGCTATTACAGATTTAGGTGATGTCGTTTACACACCAAATATGGTGGATAAGAATCGTAACAAACTAATTGCTGATGTGAAAGAAAAATTAGCAAGTGTCGAATTGATTTCACCTGAAGTGCGTGCATTGATGGACAAACGTGATAAACCTGCTGAAAATAGTGACAATCATAAGAACAATTATATTCGTAACTTATTCTTAGAAGAAAGCTTTGACGAAGTAAAAGGTAACCTTGATAAACTTGTGAAAGCAATCGTTGAAAATGAAGACCATCAGTTAAACGGCGACGAAGCTGCAATGAAGGCTCTTGTGAAGAGAGTAGAAGATAACAAAGCAAAAATTATGATGGGTCTGGCTTATCTCAATCGCTATTATGGTTTTGCGTATGGTGATATGAGCATTAAAGACATCATGATGTTTAAACCGGATTTCTATGGTAAATCAACGAATGTCATCGACCGCTTAATTCAAATCGGTTCACGTGAACACTTCTTGAAAGGTGATAGAACACAGGATGCATATCGTGATGTGATTGCAAGTGCTACTGGTAAAGCTAACTTGCATGAATTCCTAAAATACAACATGGAATTATTCACAAATGATACTGATATGAACACTTGGTTCAAGAATAACATTGCGGATAATGCTTATGTTGTTGAGAAACAATCATCAAATCCAGATTTCGCTAATAAGAAATATAAACTGTATGAAGTAATTAACAACGGTCATCATGGACGTTATATCTTACCACTTCTTAACCTGAAGAAAGCGCATATGTTCTTAATTACGACCTATAATACGATTGCGTTTAGTTCGTTTGAGAAATATGGTAAGACAACCGAAGCCCAACGTGAAGAGTTCAAGAAAGAAATCAATTTACGCGCGCAAGAACAAATCAATTATTTGGACTTCTGGTCAAGACTTGCTGCGGATAACGTTCGTAATCAACTCCTTAAGAGTGAAAATATGGTATCATCAGCTATTTGGGATAATCACTTTGCACCAGACCTTGGTTGGGTTGACCGTATGGGACATACTAAGAACGGGGACTTTGCTCCGATTCGTGAATTCTATGGTCCAACAGGTAAGTGGCATGGTAACAACGGTATGGGAGCTTATGCCTATATTTTCCAAAATCCACAACCACAAGAAGCTGTCTATTATATTTTATCTAGCTTAATCAGTGACTTCGGAACGTCTGCATTTACTCACGAAACTACACATATTAATGATCGTATGGCCTACTTGGGTGGATGGCGTCACCGTGAAGGAACAGACGTTGAAGCCTTTGCTCAAGGTATGTTACAATCACCATCTGTATCAAATCCAAATGGTGAATATGGTGCCTTAGGATTGAATATGGCATATGAGCGTCAAAATGATGGTAAGCAATGGTATAACTATAATCCTAATATGCTAGATAGTCGTCAGAAGATTGATCATTACATGAAGAATTATAATGAATCAATGATGATGCTTGATTACTTAGAAGCTAATGCCGTTATTAAGAAAAATGAAGGTACAAATGATAAGTGGTTCAAGAAAATGGACCGAGAATGGCGTTCGAATGCTGATCGTAACAGTCTAAAAGGTGAGCCACATCAATGGGATAAACTTCGTGATTTAAATGATGAAGAGAAAAACATGAAGTTAACAACGATTGATCAATTGGTAAACAATAACTTTGTTACGAAGCATGGAATGCCAGGTAATGGACGTTACCGTTCGGAAGGTTTCGATTCTGCTTATCAAACAGTTAATATGATGGCAGGTATCTATGGTGGTAATACAAGTAGAAGTGCTGTAGGTTCTATTTCATTTAAACATAATACATTCCGTATGTGGGGTTACTTTGGTTACCTCGATGGTTTCTTAGGATATGCTTCTAATAAATACAAAGATGCTGCTAAGAAAGAAAACAACGGTTATGTTGGAGATGATTTTATCATTAAGAAAGTTTCAAATGGAAGATTCCAAAACTTAGAAGAATGGAAATCTGCTTGGTACCATGAAGTTCATGAGAAAGCTCAAAAAGGTTTTGTTGAAATTGAAATTAATGGTGAGAAAATTTCAACTTATGCGAGACTTCAAGAGTTGTTTGATGAAGCAGTTGAAAAAGATCTTAAAGGGAATGGATTTGGAAATACAGTTGGTCTGAAAGAGAAAGTTTATAAACAACTTTTACAAAAATCTAACGGATTTACTGGAGATTTATTCACTAAATAGTAGATAAGACTAGTATAATAAAAAGGTAGATCAGTTTTGACTGGATCTACCTTTTTGATGTTTTTGAAGTTCTTAAATGTTCATTTACAAGCATAATTATTGAATATATTTATAACCAAAATACTAGAAAATAGATTTTCAAAAAGTAAATGAAATGTCAGTCTGGGCTTTGTTTTATGGATTCTGTTCGAGTTCAAACAACTTGCAAAAATAGTTTAAAAATTATAAAATGAAATATAAAGTAATTTGTAAATACGCATAAAATTCAATATGATATAATGTGTACATAGATAAGAGAAAAGGAAATATTATAAATGAAGAACAAGCTTTCTGATAAGTCCCTTGAGAATCAGAGAAAAGAAAAAATCATGCGTTTCTCCATTCGTAAATATAGTTTTGGTGCAGCGAGTGTAGCGGTTGCTGCCTTTTTAATGTTTTTAGGAAATGGAGCAGTTGCAGCGGATCAATTGAAAGTAACTGAAGAGTCTTCTAGTAAAGTAGAGTTGGCTAAAGAAGGTGGGGATAAGACTGAAAAACAGAGTGAGTCCAAAATTAGTGAGCCGAAAATTACTAAACCAGAACTAGATAAAAGTCAACTTGCAAATTATATTGGTGAAATTGAAGGTAAGATTTCAAGTGGAGCTTACGCTAATAAGACTGAGGAAAGTGTAGCGAGTCTAGCTGCTGAGTTAGCTAATGCCAAAGCAACTTTAGCGAGCGCAAGCAGTCAAGAAGAATTGACGAGTGCCTATCAAAAACTGGTTACTACTGTTAACTCAAAATTACGAAATAAGCCGGTTGAGAAAAAAGAAATTGTTTCAACAGATACTACTGAGGGTAAAGAAACAGTTGGTATCAAAGCTGAGAATACTGAGAAACCATCAGAATCAAATGCGATTGAAAATACTGGTGCCAATGATCCGCGTAATGGAAGTGAAATTGAAAAGGATACAACATTCCGTGCAGCTGTCAATCAAGATCCAAAGGTAGACTTTACATTCTCCATACCAGATGAGAAGAAAATCTATATCTATAACGAAGAGCATTTTTCATTAGAAATTCCAGTTTATTCTGAAACTGGAAAAATTCGCTATGCAACGATTAAGAAAGGATCTAGACAAAGATTCCCTAATGTTGCAGGTACAGATAATGACTTGGATGTTGAATTTGGATTTACAGCTACTGTAATAAATCGTGCTGAAACGGCAGGGGTAACATCGGAGGCGAGTCAAGCAAATCCTGCGAAAATCGTCATTACAGGTCGTCCAAATGATATATTAAAAAAGAACAGAGATTACACAAAACAAGAAAACCAAACATTAAATGTTGGTACTCGTTATGTTCAAGTAGTTGATGACCAAGGTAGAGAAAATCTTAAAAAAGGTATGGATATAACGGATCCAGGATATTTCTACTTAGTATTAAAATCTCAAGCAAAAAAATACGCCTTAAGATCTCAACCTACAGATGAAAAGATTTCTGTAACTAGTTTGACAAATCCTACAGCAGAAGATTTAAAGAAAATCAAAGATAGTATTCAATTAGAATATTCAACAACAAACGAAGATGCACGATTTGCTGATAGACGTGGAACTTTAGTAGAACACCCAGAGGATGTTATTCAATCGGTTAATATCGTTGGGAATAATATTGTTGTTACATTTACAGATGGTTCTACGAAGACGAAACCAGTAAGTGAAATTGTACAAAAAAATGTTCCACCGGTTGTTAATCTACCGTATTCAAACGAAGCGAACAGAAATATTTATATCTATTCTGGAGAAGAGACAGACCTAACATTTACTGCAACGGATGAGTCTAAGATTAAGGACCTAAAACTTCGTGGCCCTGGTGACATTAACTATAATAATGCAACTAGTTTTGGTTTAGCAGTAGGAAATATTGTTGATAGCGCAGTAACAAGCGGAGCAGGTTCTGTTTCTGAAGATAAGAAGACAGCAACCATTAAAATGACTGGAACAACGAATTTAACTGCTGGGAAAAAATGGACAAGTGTTATCGTTGCAAAAGATGACAACAATGGAGAAAGTGCACCTTTTAACGGAAGAATTAATGCAACTACTAATCCTGCAGAACGTCAAAAAATTGAAGGTTATGTTGAGTTTGTTGTAAAAAATCAAACTACTAAATATGATATTAAGACTCCAGAAGGAACAGTTAGTGTAGTAGATCCAGCGAATGTAACTGCAGAAGAATTTGAAAAAATTAAAGAAAAAGTAAAAATTGAATACTCTCAAACTAACGATGATGCTAATTTTACTAGCAAGAGAGGACAAGCTGTAGACAATCAGGCGACAAGAATTTCTACGATTACAAAAGATGCTAATGGAAATCTTGTTGTGACCTATAAAGATGGTTCAACTGATACAAAACCTTTATCAGAATTCACAAGTTTAAATAAACAACCTGCAATTGACGCGGTTAACAAGGCTGCTGAAGATAAAATTGCAGAGATTAATGCTAATACAAACGTAACTGCAGAAGAAAAAGCAGCTGCAATAGAAAAAGTTAATGTCGATAAGGCGAAAGCTTTAACAGCAATTAATGATAACTCGGTAACGACAAAAGCAGCATTAGATAATGCCAAAACATCTGGGACAACAGCGATTAGCAATGATAATCCTGTAGCAACGAAGAAAGATACGGCAAAAGCAGCTATTGACTCAGCTTTAAGAGAGAAAGAAGCAGCCATCGATGCGAATAACGACTTAACGACAGAGGAGAAGAATGCAGCAAAAGCAGATGCACAGGCAAAAGCAACTGCAGCGAAAACAGCAATTGATAATGCGACAACAAACGCAGCAGTGGACTCAGCCCAAACGGCAGGAACAACAAGCGTAAGTTCAGTAACGCCAACAGCGGTAGCAAAACCAGCGGCTAAGAAAGCAATAGATGATGCACTTAAAGCGAAAGAAGCACAACTTGACGCTCGTGCGGACTTAACAGACGAAGAAAAAACAGCAGCAAAAGCAGATGCACAAGCAAGGGCAACAGCGGCTAAAAATAATATTGATACTGCAACAACAAACTCAACAGTAGATAATGCGAAAACTACAGGCGTTGCTGATGTGGAAAGCGTTAATCCGCAAGCAAGCCAAAAGAAAACTGATGCGAAAAATGCAGTTGATGAAGCATTAAAAGCAAAAGAAGCAGCTATAGATGCGAACAACGATTTAACAGCTGAAGAAAAAGCTAAAGCGAAGGAAGACGCAAAAGCTAAAGCTGATGCAGCGAAAACAGCAATCGACAACGCAACAACAAATGATGCAGTAACTCAAGCTAAAAACGACGGAGCAACATCAGTAGATTCGGTGACTCCAACGCCGGTAGCCAAACCCGCAGCGAAGCAAGCCATCGATGACGCATTGAAAGCTAAGAATGACGCGATTGATGCCAACAACGATTTGACTGCTGAAGAGAAAGCCAAAGCTAAGGAAGACGCTAAGGCAAAAGCCGATGCAGCTAAGCAAGCGATCGACAACGCAACAACAAACGATGCAGTAACTCAAGCTAAAAACGATGGGGCAGCAAGTGTATCTTCAGTAACACCAACAGCGCAAGCGAAGCCAGCGGCAAAACAAGCTATCGATGACGCATTGAAAGCTAAGAACGACGCGATTGATGCTAACAATGACTTAACAGACGAAGAGAAAACTGCGGCGAAAGCTGATGCGAAAGCCAAAGCAGACGCAGCGAAAACAGCGATCGATAACGCTACGACAAATGATGCAGTAACTCAAGCTAAAAACGACGGAGCAACAAGTGTAGACTCAGTCACTCCAACGCCGGTAGCCAAACCGGCTGCAAAACAAGCCATCGATGACGCATTGAAAGCTAAGAATGACACGATTGACGCGAACAACGACTTAACAGCTGAAGAAAAAGCCAAAGCTAAGGAAGATGCGAAAGCAAAAGCAGACGCAGCGAAGACTGCAATTGACAATGCAACCACAAACGACGCAGTAACTCAAACTAAAAACGCTGGAGTGACAAGTGTAACTTCAGTAACATCAACAGCGCAAGCGAAGCCAGCGGCAAAACAAGCAATTGATGACGCATTGAAAGTTAAGAACGACGCGATTGATGCGAACAACGATTTGACTGCTGAAGAGAAAGCCAAAGCTAAGGAAGACGCAAAAGCCAAAGCAGACGCAGCGAAACAAGCAATTGACAACGCAACAACAAATGCATCGGTAGAACAAGCTAAAAATGATGGAACAACAGAAGTAAACAATGTGAATCCAACAGCGCAAGCGAAGCCAGCGGCTAAAAAAGCGATCGATGACGCGTTAGTTGATAAGATTAAAGAAATCGAAGCAAATAACAACTTAACTGACGAAGAAAAAGCCGCAGCTAAGCAAGAAGCGCAAGCCAAAGCAGACGCAGCGAAACAAGCAATCGACAACGCAACAACAAATGCGGCGGTAGAACAAGCTAAGGCTGATGGAACAACAGAAGTAAACAATGTCACTCCAACACCAACAGCTAAACCGGCTGCAAAACAAGCCATCGATGACGCATTGAAAGCTAAGAATGATGCGATTGACGCAAACAACGACTTGACTGCTGAAGAAAAAGCCAAAGCTAAGGAAGACGCGAAAGCCAAAGCCGATGCAGCGAAGACTGCAATCGACAAGGCGACAACAAATGATGCAGTAACGCAAGCTAAAAATGACGGAGCGACAAGTGTATCTTCAGTCACTCCAACACCAACAGCTAAACCAGCTGCAAAACAAGCGATCGATGACGCATTGAAAGCTAAGAACGACGCGATCGACGCAAACAATGACTTAACAGACGAAGAAAAAACTGTAGCTAAGGAAGATGCAAAAGCCAAAGCCGACGCAGCGAAACAAGCCATCAACAACGCGACAACAAACACAGCGGTAGAACAAGCTAAAAATGACGGAGCAACATCAGTAGATTCGGTGACTCCAACGCCGGTAGCCAAACCAGC